>JAKSBI010000687.1 GCA_022361215.1 Hyphomicrobiales bacterium
GCGCGCCGCGCCGGGGGCGGTGGCATCGAGGGCGTCCGGCCTGCCGGGCGCGGCGGCGACGCGCCAGCGGGTCAGCGCGGGGCCCGAGACCGGCGTGCCGGGGCCCGGGACCACCAGGCAGGGCGTGCCGTGGGTCGCGGCCGCCAGCGCCAGCCGCCGGGCCGGAACGCCCTGCGCCACGTCGATCTGCCCGAGCACGGCGAGCAGCGCCCGGCTCTTCAGACCTTCCTCGAGCGCCCAGGCCAGGTCCTGCGCCCGCTCGGCCCGCACCAGCAGGAGGGCGCCGGGGTCGAGGCCGAAGGCGGCAAGCCCGGGACCGTAGGGCAGGCCGCACTCGCGCGCGGCCACGTCCGTGAAGCCCCAGAGCACGGCCCGCCGCCCGTCCGCGTCTCCCCCGGCCCGGTGCCGCCCGAGCAGCGCCAGCGCAAAGCCCAGCGCCGCCCAACCGTCCCGGTAGCCCGCCGGCCGGACCTCGTGCAGGCCCGCCGGCTCGAGCCCGGCCCAGGGCAGGGCGCCGTCGATCTCCGGCACGCCGAAGGTCCAGGCCGGACCTGCTGGCGCGCCGGAGCCGTGCGCGAGGGTGCAGGCGGAGCGGGGGCATCCCGTGCCAGGGAGCGCGGGGGGACACGTCAAGGACACGGGTGCCTGTTCGATGGTGCGGATACGCTCGCGCAAACGCTCGATCAGGCTGGACCGGGCCCCCACCCCGCCTGCAATCTGCACGCGCGCCGGCCCGACGCTGCGGCCGGCCTGTGCGCCGAGGGAACCACTTGCAGGCACAGATTGTTCCTCATATGTTCTATTTTTGTTCTAAGGCAGAATCGGTGCGGGAGTCAAGGGTGGGGATTTTGAGGGAGGCAAGGACGGCTGTGTGTATTTCTCACACACTTTGGCTTGAAGTAGCTGTTAAATCATGTGTATAGTGTGTGTAGTAGCATTTGAAGCTGCTGCACATACCAATGCAAGGAGACAGATCATGCGACCGACCGTGAGAAATTTTACGGAGCTAATTGGAAATGCCGAAGGACAGCAGAAGCGTCATCCGAAAGCTCGAACAGGAGGGCTGGCATAGGGTCGGACAAACAGGCAGCCACGTGCATTTGAAACACCCGGAAAAGTCGGGAAAGGTCACTGTTCCCCATCCGGTGAAAGACCTGCCCATCGGCACGTTGAAGAGTATCGAGAAGGCATCGGGCGTTGACCTCACATGAGGCATCGTTCGCTTGGTGCCGCCCAGAGGCAAGCACCCATGGTCAAACTGTTCTATCCGGCGATCCTGGAGAAGGAGCCCGACAGCGTCTATGGCGTGACGTTCCCGGATCTGCCGGGGTGCGTCAGCGCCGGCGAGACGGCCGAGCAGGCCCTTGTGAACGCGCACGAGGCCCTGGCCGGTCATGTGGCGCTGATGGTTCAGGACGGCGATCCGCTGCCGGAACCGACGGCGCTCGAAGCCGTCACGGCCGATCCGGACATCCAGATGATCGCGATCTCGCTCGTCGGCGTGACGGTTCCCGGCCGCGCCAAGCGGGTCAACGTCACCCTCGACGAGGCGCTGCTCGAGGAGATCGACTCGGTCGCGGACAACCGCTCCCGCTTCCTGGCCGAAGCCGCGCGTGCAGAGCTTGCCCGCCGCACGGCGAGCTGACGGCGCAAACCCGGTAAGCTCAAGAGACGGTCAAGATGGTCGGCGATCCGCGCAAATCCACAGATAATGACCGGCACGTCTACGACAACCTGAGCCCCCCGCCCTCACACATCTGTTATTCGCGCCAGCCCGGCGCGGTCCTTAGGGTTGCGCCACGGCTTGCAACAGGCGGACGGGACCATCCATGACGCGCTTTCTCGCCACGCTCCTTGTGCTGATCGTCGCCGCGCCCCAGATCGCCGCCGCGGCCGGCGGGGACGGCGAGGGCCGCAAGGCGAACCGGCTGATCGACGAGGCCTCGCCCTATCTGCGCCAGCACGCCTACAACCCGATCGACTGGTACCCCTGGGGGGAGGCGGCCTTCGAGAAGGCGCGGCAGGAGAACAAGCCGGTCTTCCTCTCGGTCGGCTATTCCACCTGCCACTGGTGCCACGTCATGGCGCGGGAGAGCTTCGAGAACGAGGCCATCGCCAAGGTCCTCAACGACAACTTCATCTCCATCAAGGTCGACCGCGAGCGCCGGCCGAACGTGGACGAGACCTACATGCTGGCCACCGAGATCATCAACCAGCGCGGCGGCTGGCCCAACTCCGTGTTCCTGACGCCGGATCGCAAGCCGTTCTTCGCGGGCACCTACTTCCCGCCCGAGAGCTTCAAGGAGATCCTCGCCACCGTCATCAAGTACTGGACGGAGGAGAACGACACGCTCAGGGCCGACGCCGACCGCGTCGCCAACGCCATCCAGACCGTCATGACCCGCCGCGTCGAGGCCCAGGAGCTGACGCCGGAGGCGCTGAAGGCCGCCGTCTCGTCGATCCTGGAGGACCTGGACGCCTTCTATGGCGGCTTCACCACGGCGCCCAAGTTCCCGAACGAGGCGGTGCTGCTGTTCCTCCTGCACATGGCCGAGACCGATGGCAATGTGGGGGCGCTGAACGCCGTCGCGCTGACGCTCGACGGCATTCTGAACGGCGGCATCCACGACCATGTGGGCGGCGGCTTCCACCGCTACGCGGTCGACGCCCAATGGCGCGTGCCGCATTTCGAGAAGATGCTCTACAACCAGGCGCTGCTGGTGCAGGTGCTGGTGCGCGCGCATCGGCTGACCGGCGCACCGCGCTATGCGGCCGCTGCCCGGCGCGCCCTCGACTACGTGCTGGCCGACCTCACCGACGCGTCTGGCGGCTTCTACTCGGCCCGCGACGCGGAGAGCGAGGGCAAGGAGGGCACGTTTTACGTCTGGACGCCCGAGAGCGTTCGCGCGGCGCTGGCGCCCGACGACGCCAAGCTGGCGGAACAGGTCTTCGGCGTCAGCGAGGACGGCAATTTCGAGGGCCGGACGGTGCTGCATTTCCCCGAGGATCCCGAAGACCTCGCGGCCGGGACCGGCCTGGCGCTGCCGGTCCTGAACGACCGTATCGCCGCCATCCGCACCCGCCTCGCGAGCGTGCGCGCCAAGCGTGCGATGCCGCACCGGGACGAGAAGGTGGTCACGGCCTGGAACGGCATGATGATCGCCGCCTTCGCCGAGGCCGCCGCGGCGCTCGGCGAGCCGCGCTATCAGACGGCGGCGCTCAAGGCGGCCGCCTTCCTCTGGGAGAATCTGTACGACGAGAGCGGCCTGAAGCGGGCCTATTTCGAGGGCAAGGCCGCGCTGGCCGGCCAGCAGGAGGACTACGCCTACACGGCCGTCGCCTTCCTCGCGCTCTACGACCTGACCCACGACAAGCTCTGGCTGACGCGGGCCGAACGGCTCGCCGAGGAGATGGCCGGCAAGTTCCGCGACGCCGAGGCCGGCGACTATTTCATGACCGCCTCCACCGACACTTTCAGCCGGGCCAAGTCGCGCACCGACGGCGCCATCCCCTCGGGCAACGCCATGGCGCTCGACCTGTTCGCCCGGCTCGCGCGCCGCACCCGCAACCCGGAGAACCGGATCAAGGGCGAGGCGCTGCTGGCGGCGCTCTCCGGCGTCTCGGTGCAGAGCCCCATGGCCAGCGGCTATGCGCTCAAGGCCGCGGACACGCTCTTGCGCGGCGAGACCGGGCCGGACCGCTTCCTCGCCAAGGGCGTGGTGCGCGCCGAGGCCCGGTTCGACCGGGCCAGCCGGCAACTGACCGTGACGCTGGCCATGGCCGAGGGCTGGCATGTCAACGCGGACAAGCCGCTCGAGGACTTTTTCATTCCCACCGAGCTCTCGGTCGACGGCATGGACACGGTGAAGACCGCCTATCCGAAGGCATTGACGCGCAAGCTCGGCTTCCACGACAAGGAGCTCGCGCTTTACGAGGGCACGGTCGAGCTGACGGCCACCCTGCCGGCGACCAGTGCCAAGCGGCTGAAGGCCAGGCTCCGGCTGCAGGCCTGCAGCGACAAGATCTGCCTGGAGCCCGAGACCGCGGTGCTGACGGTTCC
>JAKSBI010000457.1 GCA_022361215.1 Hyphomicrobiales bacterium
AACAGCGAGGCGGAAGAGATCTTCGTGGCCGGGTCCGACACCGGCCCGGAAGCGAAATTCAACACCGGCGGGCTGAAGAACATGCCCGCGCCGACCGTCGTCGAGTTCGACGAGTCGACCGATATCCCGTTCGGTTTCTCCAGCTCGACCGGTACCTTCGGGACACAGGCCGCATCGCCGGGCATCGCCACGGTGCCGCAGAATTTCCCGGTTCTCGATCGGTCCGTGACACCCAGTCAGAGCGACGCGTCCCCGGTCGCGCCACGGCTCGAAGGGCCGACTTTCCAGATCAAAGCGACCTACACGGAGTACAGCGAGCTCTCGGAGTATATCGAGCTCGTCCAGATGAACCTGCTGTCCGACAGCGACCGACTGCTGGCGGGCGAGGTGGAGGGCGTGCCCTCGGAGGAGGAGATCCTCGAGCTCCTCGACGAGTTGGTCGAAAAGGCCGAGCAGGCCGGCCCGAAGGTTCAGATCGAGCTGGGGGCGACGTCCGAGCCCGGGGTCACGGGCTTCCGCGTCGTCAACGGCGAGCTGCAGCCGGTGACGGCCGGTGACGATGAGGACGAGGGCGACGAGGCCGCGTCCGACGGCGAAGCCGACACCGGCGGCGGCGTCAAGATGGGCACCCAGGAGATCGAAACGGGCGGCAATCAGCAGGGCAACTTCGCCGAGGTGGTGACCGACCCCGGCAGCGGCCCGCTCGGCGACATCGAGGTCGATCAGTCCAACGAGCTCGACGACGACGATACGATCACCGATGCGGTGGTGCAGAACCTCAGCACGCTCGAGCAGAACGTCGGCGAGCCGACGGACGGCTCGACCGAGGGCGACGGCGCCACGTCGGACGCAGAGGTCGGGGCCGAGCTGCTCACCCAGGAGATCGACACGGGCAGCAACGGGCAGGTCAACATCGTCGACATCGACGTCGATCAGGATGGCGGCCCGGTCTATGTGGACGCCGAAATCGATCAGTCGAACGAGCTTTCGGACGAGGACACCCTCGACAATCCGGAAGTGATCAACGAAGGCACGGCCAAGCAGAACGTCGATGCGACCGGCGGGTCGGCGAGCGCCGGGGACTCGACGGAGGGTCCCGAGGAAGCCGAACAGGGGACCGGTGAGGCGCAGGATACGCAGACCGGCCCATATCAGACCGCCAGCCTCGGCGGCAACGAGGTCTCGAATATCGCCTCGATCGTCGACCTGGGCGAAAGCAAAGGATCGCTGATCGTCGAGGGCGACTATCATCTGAAGACGATGATCCATCAGTCGATCGTCGTCGTCGATGACGATCAGGTGGAGACCAACGGTCCCGACGGCACGAAGACGAAGATTGGCAGTGGACAGAATACGGCGGTGAACGACGCCGAATGGATCAACGAGGCGGGTGCGGTCTTCGGCAATGCCTCGCTCGGCGCCATGCTGCCCGGCATGTTCTGGCAGATCGACTACGTCAAGGACGACTTCTACGACGTCACCGAGATCTACCAAGAGACCACGATCTACGACAACGACGTCAATGTCCAAAGCCAAATCAACAGTTATTCAAACGTCGATCTGGGCGGCAACTCGGTCTTCAACGAAGCGCATGCTTTCGAGAACTGGAAAGACTACGACCTGATCATCGTCAATGGCGATTATCATCAGGAGATATCGATTTTCCAGACGAGCGTCCTGCTCGACAACGATATCGTCTCGCTGACGGGCGGGCACGGAGCGGACGACGACTCCGACGGCCCGGCACAGCCGGGACAGCAGATCGGAGAGACCAGCGGCAACGAGCTCTTCAACGAGGCTTCCATCACGACCGTCGGCAGCGAGGACCGGTTCAAGGACCTGGACGACAACCAGAATGTGGGAGACTTGTTCGACCAGATCGAAAGGCAGGAGACCGAGTTCGACGTCGACCCGGAGCTGGCGCTGGACCTGCCGGGCAACGGCTCGAATGTCTTCAAAGTGCTCTTCATCGATGGCGATTACTACGACATCAAGAGTATCTATCAGAAGACCATCCTTGCCGACGCCGACTTCAGTCTTCAGGACATGGATGCGTCTTATGAGGACGAGGATGACGACGACGAGCAGGGGCTGGGCCTTGACGGCGACGCCTTGGACGACCTGGACGAGGACGATATCGACAGCTTCCTGCAGCAGGTCGAGAGCGGCGGCAACTCACAGCTCAATTCGGCCTCGATCGTCGATGTCGCCAGCACGTCGGATTTCCAATATATAGGCGGTGAATACTATCGATCCGATTTTCTCTATCAGGCTGAGCTCGTGACCAACGACGTGGATGAGATCTATGAGAAGGACAGCCCGGAGGAAGCGCTGGCCGCGCTGTCCAATCAGTCCGGGCCGGAGGCTGTGGAGGCTAAAGAATTGCTTCTCACTTCGACCGCGAGCTCGACGGACGACGATATGGTTGGCAGCGTTCTCGGTTAGCAATACGCCGAAACAAGAGTTGGGGCGCCGGGCAGGAGCGGGCTTCCGGGGTAATCGCATCCGCGGGGCGTCCCAGAGACAAAAGATTCGGTAAAAGGCATACCCCATGGTTTCGGACCCCGACACGATCTCCAAGACAGAAGGCGCCACCGACGCCGAGGTGCAGGCGCCCGCCGCCAGGCCGGATGCGTCGGGCGGCGCGGCCGACAGGAACCCGACCGACCAGTCGATCTATCAGTCTTTGCGAGCCTGTCTCGACGAGCTGGAAGAGGAGTTGCGTCGTGACGGTCCGACGTCGGGCCGGCGGTCGAAGGTCCAGTCCATCTGCAAGCGCGTCGAGGTGCTGGAGCAGGAGCTGCGCCGAAAAGCGGCCCAGACCCGGGCGCAGGGCGCCATAGAGAAGAGCGAACGGCC
>JAKSBI010000115.1 GCA_022361215.1 Hyphomicrobiales bacterium
TACTCGAGACCTTAGCGCCTCGTGCGCCGGTCGTCTCGGATCATATCCGCCGCCTTCTCGGCGATCATGATGACGGGCGCGTTGGTGTTGCCGCTGGTGATGGTGGGCATGATCGAGGCGTCGACGACGCGCAGCCGCTCGAGGCCCCGGACGCGCAGGCGGTCGTCGACGACGGCCATGTCGTCGCCGCCCATCTTGCAGGTGCCCACGGGGTGGAAGATGGTCGTGGAGATGTCGCCCGCGGCCTTCGCCAGGTCCGCGTCGGAGCTGATCTCGGGGCCCGGCTTGAACTCCTTCGGCGCGTAGCGCTGCAGCGCCGGCTGGGCCACGATGCGCCGCGTCAGCCGGATGGCGTCGGCCACCACCTGCCGGTCCTGGGGCGCGGAGAGGTAGTTCGGGCTGATGGCCGGCGCGGCATGAGGGTCCGGGCTCTTGATACGGATGTGGCCGCGGCTCTCGGGCCTCAGGTTGCAGACGCTGGCGGTGAAGGCGGGGAAGGGGTGCAGCGGCTCGCCGAACCTCTCCAGCGTCAGCGGCTGCACGTGATACTCCAGATTGGGCGTCTCGAAGGCGGCGTCCGACTTGGCGAAGGCGCCGAGCTGCGACGGCGCCATGGACATCGGGCCGCTCTGGAAGAGCAGGTATTCCAGCCCGATGCCGAGCTTGCCGAGCAGGCTGTTGGCGCGCTCGTTCAGCGTCTTGACGCCCGCGACCTTGTAGGCGCAGCGCACTTGAAGGTGGTCCTGCAAATTCTCGCCCACGCCCGCGAGCGGGTGGCGCACCGCGATCCCATGCGCCTTCAGGAGGTCGGGCGGCCCGATCCCTGAGAGCTGCAGGATCTGCGGCGATCCGACGGCGCCGGCCGCCAGCAGCACCTCGCCCCGCACGGAGACGCGGGCGGCCTGGCCCTTGCGCGCGAAGGCGACGCCGGTCACCCGGTTCCCCTCGATCTCGAGCCCGGTGGTGTGGGCCTCGGTCAGCACCGTCAGGTTCTTGCGGCCACGCGCCGGCCTGAGGAAGCCCTTGGAGGTGTTCCAGCGGATGCCGCGGCGCTGGTTGACGTGGAAATAGGCGCAGCCCTCGTTGTCGCCCCTGTTAAAGTCGTCGATCTTCGGGATGCCGGCCTCGGCCGCCGCCTCGCGGAAGGCGTCGAGGATCTCCCAGGAGAGCCGCTGGGTCTCCACCCGCCATTCCCCGCCCTGGCCGTGGAAGTCGTCCGGCGGCAGCGCCACCTGGTTCTCGGAGCGCTTGAAATAGGGCAGCACGTCGTCCCAGCCCCAGCCCGCATTGCCGAGCTGGCGCCACTGGTCGTAGTCGCGCGCCTGGCCGCGCATGTAGATCATGCCGTTGATCGAGGAGCAGCCGCCGAGCACCTTGCCGCGCGGATAGGCCAGGCTGCGGCCGTTCAGCCCCGGATCGGCCTCGGTCTCGAAGCCCCAATCCGTGCGCGGGTTGCCCATGCAGAAGAGGTAGCCGACGGGGATGTGGATCCAGACATAGTCGTCCTTGCCCCCCGCCTCCAGCAACAGCACCGTCACGTCCGGATCGGCCGAGAGCCGGTTGGCGAGCACGCAGCCCGCGGAGCCGGCGCCCACGACGATGTAGTCGAATGTGCCGATAGTGTCGGTCATGAGATGCGGATGCTTCCTCCCAGTCGTCCTGCCGGGTCCCGGGTCAGGTCTGGCGTTAGGTGTACGCCAAAAGAGCACAGTCGCCCAAGGCGTCGTTGTCCGGCTCGACCGGACAACCCAGTATCCTCAGAACGCGGGTCGATGCACGGGGTTTCGGCTCGGCAGGAGCCACCGCCCCCGGCGGATACTGGATGCCACGGTCGAGCCGGGGCATGACAATGAGGGGTCGTGCGGTGTCTAGGCGCCTTCGTAGAACGAGTAGGCGAGGCCGCTCTCGAAGGGCAGCACGACCGAGCGATAGGGGCCGTCGGTGCGGCTGACGAAGGCGACGTAGGGGGCGAGCTCCACGGGGAAGGTGTGGATGTTGTCGGCGAGCACCAGGGCGCCGGGCGCGAGCTTGGGCTCAAGCATCTGCAGCACCGGCAGGTAGAGGTCCTTCCAGCCGTCCAGGAACAGGAGGTCGATGGGCGCTTGTACGTCGGCCAGCGTCTCCATGGCGTCGCCGACGCGGATCTCCACCGGCGCGGCGAGGCCGGCGTCCTCCAGATTGGCCCGGGCGCGGGCGGCCTTGCTGGGCTCCAGCTCCGAGCCGATCACCTGGCCGCCGATCTCCTTGGCCGCGGCGGCGAAGTAGATCGTCGAGATGCCGAACGAGGTGCCGAACTCGACGATGCGCTGGGCGGCGGTGGTGCGGGCGGTGAGATAGAGAAAGCGGCCCATGTCCGGGGCGACGGCCAGATAGACGGTCTTGGGATAATGCGCGGCCTGCTCCGTGGCCGAGGCGCCGGCCTCTTTCGCGGCCTCGATCTTGGGCCGGACGGCGGCGAGCTGGGCGTCGTCGTCCTCGGCGCGCTGGTGCTCGCGCGCGAGCACGGCCTGCACGGTGGGATCGTCGAGCGCGTTGGCTGCGAGGGACATGGGCGAGACCTCGGCTATGGGCTTTTGGCGGCCGCCAGGTAGGACCGGCCGGCAGCGCCGAGAAGCTTGGGGACGTGGGTGTAGATATAGCGCGCGCCGCGTGACAGCACATGCTGTACGGCGTCCGCGCTTGCCGGCATGCCGGGCGTCCTGCCGGCCGCCACGATCTTGGCCAGCGTCGCTTCGATGGCCTCGGCCACCGCCGGCGCCTTGGGATCGCCCGGATGGCCCATGGACTGGGAGAGGTCGGAGGGACCGATGAAGAAGACGTCCACGCCGTCGACGGTCAGGATCTCGTCGGCGTTCTCGATGGCGGCGGCGTCCTCGAGCTGGACGCAGACCAGCGTCTCCCGGTTGGCCGCGGCGATGGCCTCGGCGGGGGAGCAGGCGAGATCGTAGCCCGCCGCGCGCGTGCCGGCGGCCAGGCTGCGGCTGCCTTCGGGGTGGAACTTCACCGCCGCCACGGCGGCGCGCGCCTCCTCGGCGCTGGTCACATGGGGCACCTGCACGCCCATGGCGCCCCGGTCCATGACCTGGAGGATATCCGCGGCGCCGTTCGAGACCGGCCGTACGATCGGCGTGACGCCGCTCGCCTCGGCCGCCATCACCAGAAGCTCGACGGTCTCCAGCGAGATGGTGCCGTGCTCGCAGTCTATCAGCACCCAGTCGAAGCCGAGGCCGGCGACCATCTCCACGAGCTGCGGCGAGGGGATCATGATGGAGATGCCGAAGGCAGGCTCGCCCGCGGCGAACCGGGCCTTCATGGTATTGGGTCTCATTGCGTGGCTGACTCCAGATGTTCGGCCCAACGGGGCTCATGGCTGCCGAGGGGCATGGAGGGGTGTTCCCAGTGGGGTGGCGTCTCGGAGAGCCGTCCCGCATGGCGCACGGCCGTCAGCGCGCCGAAGCCGGACGGGCTTTCCTCGAGCAGGTCGCCGACCGTCTCGAAGCTCGGATCGGGGCAGGCCAGCCCGTCGGCGAGGCGCCCGAGCCCTTGCAGCCAGCGGCCGGTCTGGGCCAGCGACACCCGCGCGTGCCAACTGCCGCCTTCCGTGGCGCGGCGCTCGAGCGCCGTCATGGCGGCGAAGGCCATCAGATAGCCGGAGCCGTGATCGAGGGCCTGGCAGGGCAGCGGCTTCGGCGTGTCGAGGCCGGCCGCCTCGGCTTCCGCGTGGTTGATGCCGCTCGCCGTCTGCACCAGCGAGTCGAAGCCGCGCCGACCGGACCACGGTCCGATCTCGCCATAGGCCGAGAGCGAGACGTAGATCAGGCTGGGCCGCAGCTTGGCGGTCTCTTGCGGGGAGAAGCCGTGGCCTGCCACGGCGCCGGGGCGGTAGCCCTGCATGAAGATGTCCGTGTCGCGAAGCAGGCTCTTCAGCGTCTCCGCGCCCGCGGCGTCGCGCAGGTCGATATGGGCGGCGCGCTTGCCGCGGCCGGTGTCGATGACCAGCGCCGGGATCGACGGCAGGTGCGGGCCCGTCACGTTCATGACATCGGCGCCGTGGGCGGCCAGCGCCCGGCCGCAGACCGGCCCCGCGATGACGCGGGTGAGGTCCAGCACGCGCAGGCCGGCGAGCGGCCGGTGCGCCGCGCCGAGGGGCTCGGGTGGCGCCTCGCCGATCTTCTCGATGCTGAAGAGCGGCAGCGTGGCCAGCGCCTGGCCCTGGGGGTGGGCGTTCCACTCATCGGGGCTGCGCATCATGGTCGCCACCAGGCCGGCCTCGGCGGCGGCGGTCTCGAAATCCTCCGCCTGCCAGCCGTCGAGCGCCGCCTGCACGGCGGCACGGTCGTAGGCGCAGTCGAGCAGCTCGAGCACGCCGTCGCGATGGTGCGGGAAGTTGGTGTGCAGGCGCAGCCAGCGGCCGTCGCCGCACCGGTAGGTGCCGGCGATGGCGTCCCAGGTCTCGCCATAGGGCGCGCCGTCGATGCGCAGATAGTGCTCGCTGCGGAACTCCACCGCGGCGTGGCGCATATCGACCGAGACGCGCTGGCGCTCGCCCGTCCGCGCGCGCCAGATCTCGGCGGCGGCGAGCGTGCTTGCGGCGATGGTCGCCTGTGCCGCCGTTCCGACGCGGAAGGAGGACGGCAGCACCGGGTCGTTGCCGGTCAGCTCCAGCCGGTCCAGCGCCTCGGGGTCATGGCCCGCGGCGCTCCAAAGCTCGCGGACGACGTCATGGGGGGACGAATCCTGCATGCGCGTTTTCTTGCAGGCCGGGCGCCGGTTTACAAGCCGCGGGCGCGGCGCCGGCCCCGCGCTACGTCGCCGCGTCTTCCCGAAGCTCCACCTTGTCGGTGTAGAAGGCCAGCCGGTCGCGGATCTGCGCTACGGCGGGGTAGGGGGCCTCGTAGCTCCAGACCGCGTTCTCGGCCGTGGCGCCGCCGCTCTCGATGCTGAAATAGCTGGCGTCGCCCTTGTAGGGGCAGTGGGTCGTGTGGGTGCTGCGCACCAGGCGGCTCATGTCCACATCTTCCCGCGGGATGTAGGCGACGGCGGGGTAGCTCGCTTCCTCGAGGCTGAGCGCATCGGTGGTCGCGGCGATCTCGACGCCGCCGAAGGCGACGACCACGCGGTTCGGGTTGGCGGCGATCTCGATCGGGTGATCGGGGCCGGGGATCTTCATCTCGGCTCTCCTCCGAGACGCATGCTGGCCGGGCGCCCCTCGGGGAGCGCATGGGCGAGCAGCGCCTGCTTGCGCAGGATGTTTACGACCTGCAGGGTCGTGAGCGGGCGGGTGTCGCCGCGGAAGTGGCGGTAGAGCACGTGCACGTTGGTCATCATGCGCTCCGGCGAATCCCAGTCCACGAACGGGCTGTCGCGGAAGGCCGGGCTGGACACGATACCACAGGCGGCCGCCACCGGCGGGATGCCGGAGTCGAAGCGTTTGCGCGCCTCCCGCGCCGTCAGCTCCCAGTAGGCCTTGACCTGCGCGACCCCCTCCTTGTCGGTGAGGGGCCCGTGGCCGGGCACGATGGTGTGGACGTCGAGCCCCAGGATCAGGTCGAGCGCCTTCAGCCAGTTCTCGACCGGCCCGGCCCACATCACCGGCGTCGAGCCGATGAACAGGATATCGGAGGCGAACAGGACGCCCGCGTCCGGGATATGGACCAGGAGGTCGCCCTGGGTGTGGGCGGGGCCGACCTCGATCAGGTGCACCTTCCGCCCCGACAGCTCGAGGCTCTGGGTTCCCGCGAAGGTCAGGTTGGCCGGGGTGTGCACGACCTCGTGGAAGGCGTAAGGCGCGCACATGGCCTGGAACCAGTGGCCGATCCGTTTGGTGTCCTGAAAGGGCAGGGCGCTGGCCAGCCGGCCCAGCCGGGCGAACTTGGCCATGGCGGCGGGCGTGTGGTGGTCCATCTCGCGGCGGCTGGCGGCGGAGGTGATGATCTTGGCCTTGGCGACGAGCTGGTTGCCCCAGAAGTGGTCGCCGTCCGCATGGGTGTTGACGACGGTTGTGAGCATCGTCTCGCCCATAACCCCCAGCATGGCCCCCAGCATGTCGCGGGTGGCGCGCACGTCCCAGAGCGTGTCGATCAGGAGCGATTCCCGGGCCGCGACCACCAGCCCGGCATTGGCCTCGCCCCAGGACCCGTTCGGGACCATCCAGGCGTAGACGCCGCTGCCCAGGTCGTAGAGGCCTTCCTCGAACAGCGGCTCCTCGCCGAACCGCGTCCGTCTGGCGCCGGTCGGGGCGATACACTTGGCCGAACGGCCGAACGCTTGCATTACGATCCTTTCGGAGCCCGCCGCGGCTGGCGCGCGACGAGCCTGTTACGCAGCACGCCGATCCGCTCCACCTCCAGCTCGACCACGTCGCCGGCCTTGAGGGAGCGGCCCATCTCCAGCCCGCAGCCGCTGCCCTCCGGGCCCGAGCAGGTGCCGGAGCCGATGAACTCGCCCGGATACAGGGTCTCGGAGCGGGAGATGTAGGAGATCATCTGCTCGAAGGTCCAATGCATGTCGCGCGTGGAGCCGCGCGACCATTCCTCGCCATTGACCCGCGCCGTCATGGCGAGGTCGTAGGGGTCCGGGATCTCCTCGGGCGTGACCAGCCAGGGGCCGATGGCGTTGCCGGTGTCGAAGTCCTTGCCCTTGGCCGGGCCGAGCCGGCCGGCCATCTCGGCCATCTGGATGTCGCGCGCCGAGAAATCGTTGAAGACGACGTAGCCGGCGATGTGGCTGGCGGCCTTGCTTTCCGGGATGTCGCTGCCCGGCGCGCCGATGAACACGCCCCATTCGAGCTCGTAGTCCATGGCGCCGGCATAGGACGGGATGGCGACGTTGGCGCCATGGCCGACCACGGAGAAGCGGTTGCTCTTGTAGTAGACCGGCCGCTGGTACCAGGCCTTGTTCAGACGGTAGGCGAGGGAGGCCTTACGCCCGAACAAGCGCTCGACGGTCTCGTCGACGATCGCCAGCCGGCCGAAGCCCGCCCGGCGGATGGCGTTGATGATGTGCTGCTCGAACGCCATGCCGTCGCGGATCGATTCGGGCACCGGCACGGGCGCCAGGAGCGTCACCAGCTCGAGCGACATGAGCGTGCCCGGCGGCCTCTGATTGGTGACGAAGTCGATCACCACATGCGCCTTGTAGCTTGCCGCCGCCCCGCCCCGGAGAAAGGAGAGCATGCTGTGGAAATGGGGCGTCGGCGTGCCTTCGAGCGCAATGGCGCCCGCCTGCAGCATGACGAGCTGGTCGTCCTCGACGAGCGCACCGATCTGGCGCGTGCCTTCCGGCCCGATGAACGTCGTCAGCTTCACGCAAAGGCTCCCCGGTCAGACCCCACCACAGCCCCGACGATCGGCACCGATGTGGTCGGTGACCGGTCTGCCCTTACGCGTCACTGATGCCCTTGACGGGCCGCGGACAGCGAACGCTCCGCGTGGCTCA
>JAKSBI010000080.1 GCA_022361215.1 Hyphomicrobiales bacterium
CCTCGAGCTGCGCATCGAGGACGGCAAGGCCATCGTCGACAATGTCGAGTTCGGCGGCTTCGCGGAAAAGCAGAAGATCGACCTCGACTGGGAGGTCCGCAAGGTCCTGGTCCCGGCCGAGCGCATGCCGAAGGAGGTGTTCTACATCCCGGCGCTGCTGCTGCTGGCCGGTGTGGTGCTGCTGCAGCGCCGGCGGCAAGGGGCGGAGGCGAGTTGAGCGGGCCCAATGGGGACGATCAAGGCTCTTGGCTTCTTGTGTGGTGCAGGCCAACGAGGCGTTTATCAAGGTCGAGCCTGCCCCCATCCGGACAAAGAGCATAGCTACGATTGCTTTTCAGCCCCTACGCGTTCCTGATTTAGCTGGAACAGCTGCTTGAGCATTTCCTCGTCGGCAAGGCCCGCTGGCCAACCATAGGCGGCGGCCACAGCCTCGTCGAGCGCCTTGTGGGCATGTTCGAGCCAGGCCGGGCGCTCGTTGTACAGGTTGGTGAGCGTGCGCTTTTTCAGGATGGCCAACGCCTTTTCGTGCTTTGGCACTACAAGGTCAGGATAGCCCTCTACCACCTCGGGCACCCGCTCCACGAGGTCTTCCGGGTTCTGCCAGTTTTCGCGCAGTTCGTTGAGTCGTTTGGCTGCCTTGGCGATGTCCTTCGCGCGTGGATCGTTTGCGTAGTCGGCAGCTGGAATGTTCGGCGTCAGCCCCTCTGGGAATGGGAAGGTTTCGAAGCAACGAGAGGGCGAGTAGCTTGGGTCATTGCCTACGCCAATATAGCTGCACAAGGACAGTGACCAATGCTCGTGAAATTTTGATTGGAGAATTCCGAAGAACGTAAAATCATCTCGTGCGAATGCGATGCTTTTGTTTTCCGGCAAAATACTGGTTGGCACGAAAACGAAAACTCGGTGCTTCGATACCATCGGCGAAACCAGCATGTGATCCAACGGGAGCACTGCACGTCGTAAAGCTGGACGAGGATCCCCATGCAGCCACCACTTTTCTCGGTGCCAGGTACGCCGCAAGTTCTGACGAGTGGGCTTTACATGTTCGCGTACATACTCGAATGGAGCCTCATAGAGTTGGGCTTCTGGCAGCTCCATGTCAGGTCCAAAATCGATCAACCAGCGGTCAGGATTGCGACCCACAATAGACCCGCCGTTAATTGCGGGTCTTAGAACGTCCGAATTGGGCCTGCCGTTAGGATTAAGTGGCAGAGCCAACAAACGTCTTGCTTCATCTCCAATGAGATCGAACGGACCGTTCTTCTGAACACCGACAAATGCAACGCGCCGATTGCATTGCATTGGTTGAGCTGATGCGATCGTCAATGCTGCTGAGGTTAGGTCGCTATGGATGGCATCGACATGTCGACCATCCAACAACTTCCGTTTCGGGTCTTTGGAGACACAGACGACGCTGACGCGGACCGCAGCGCCCTCGACCGTCCAAGGTTCGTCCCGCCAGGCATTATCGATTTGAAAATCAGCGGGAATGTCATCAAGAACTTTGCGATTTGCACCCGATCTAATGTTCTTTGTAGCAACCAAACCATACCCATTAGCATCACCTGCAATAAGGCTGTCGTTAGCTTTAGCGAACCAATAGCAAACGAGATCCGCGGAGCCTGGTACACGATTTTCGTAGGTATTCCTGATTCTCTGAACGGCTGCTTCTCCCAAGATGCGGATCATTCGACGATCGCCTAGGAATGGAGGGTTCCCTACGATCGCATCGGCTTTCGGCCATCCGGCTTCACTGCCGTCAGGGTCTAGCAGCGCATCGCGGCACTCGATGGTGTCGAGAGGCCTTAGGATCGGGTTGCGCGCAGCGCTGAAGCCATTGGCGCGCATCCACTGGATTTCGCCGATCCAGACCGAGACGCGCGCCAGCTCTGCTGCGAAGGGATTGATCTCGATACCCTTGAGACATTCTGGTCCTACGGCGGGAAACTCACGTGGCAGGCCGAGTGCCTCAGCATCGAGATTGGCCTTGTGCTCCAGGTCCTTCAACGCCAGAAGCGACAGATAAAGGAAGTTGCCAGAACCGCAAGCCGGGTCGAGCACGCGGAAATTTTTGAGTTTGTCGAGATAGCGTCGGTGAAGCCGCTGGGCGTCGTTGTACGCCTTGGTCTGCTCGCTTTTGGTCTTGTGCGTGCGGTGGCGCTCCATCAGTGCCTCGATCTGTCCGCGCGCCTCGTTCCATTCCCGCGTCAGAGGTTCGACGATGACTGGGGCGACGATCAGCATGATCTTGTCCCTGTCGGTGTAGTGTGCGCCGAGCTGCGAGCGTTTATCCGGATCCAACCCTCGCTCGAACAGTGTGCCCATGATGGACGGCTCGATGTTGGACCAGTCCTTGTAGGCAACATCGAGCGTTTGTTTGATTTCATCGGCTGTCAGCGGCAGCGTTGAGTCGTCGTCGAACAGGCCGCCGTTGAACCACTCAACCCGCTCGAAACCGACAGCTCCGCCTTTGCGCATGGCGGCGAAGAGCTGGCGGCTATGTTCCTCGAACTCCTCCGGATTGCGCCTGCTGACTTCCAGCATCCGAGTGAACATCTTATTGGGCAGCAGGTGCACATCCTCAGCGAACATGCAAAAGACCAGCCGGTTCACGAAATGGGCAACGCCTTCCGGGTCGTGACCGCGCTCGCGCAAATCCAGCGCCAGCCGGGCGAAACCGCCGGCCACCTCCTCAGTCAGGTCCTGCCGAGTCCTGCGCGGCTTGAGCTGGATGGGATCTCGGAAGGCATACTCGAGAAGCTGGCGGCGGCGCCCGTCCAGCAGTTCCTCAAGCTGGATGTCGTGGATCTCCTGGACTGTGTTCGTCCAGTTGGTGTGGATAATGAAACGTTCCATGTCAGAGACGATCAGCAGCGGCGGATTTTCCAGCGCAATGGCATAGCGCTGGAGTTGTTCGAAGGCCTTGTCGAGGTTGGCGTGCTTGCCCTTGTACTCCCAGGCGAAGTGGCCCTTCTTCCAGACGTCGGCCCAGCCGCCCCCACCGCCTGTCTTCATCGCGCCCTTCTCGAAGGTGAATTCCTCGCCCTTGGGGTCGGCCTCAGCGGGGGTGGCCTCCCCGAACAGGCGGCAAAGGTCAATGAAGTGCTCCTGCGCCCCGGCGCTCTCCTTGAGCTCCGACCGGGACCATTTGTCGACGAATTCGTGCGGTGTCATGGTCGGGACTAAAGCAACTCAGCTGACGTTTGAGAAGTAGTTGATGGAAAAGAATCAAGTCCGACTTCAGCTGTTGGCATTTCGCCGACGTCGACAGACCGTCGGCTGTCGGAGCGATGCGGCCTGACCGAGTTACGATGACACTTCACTTAGTCCCCGATTCTCGACAGCTATGCAGCGCGATTTTCCTCGCGCGCATCATTTGACGCAGCGGGAATCCTGTCGGCCGTGACCTTTCTTCAAAGACTGCGGACTATGTGGTCCATCTCGACCTCCTCCGCCGAGACCGGCGTGTGTGTCCGCGCGGAGGTTGGACTGAATGTCTGATGCCTAAACATGTCCATTTACGTCCAGGTGACTTGTGATGAAGCGATCTGTGGGTTGAGTGAATTTGCATCGCAGATTCCGCCGGCTCGTATACATGGATGGACTGATGCGTACATCGAAATACCCTGTGCTTTGTCCTCAATGGACATCACATCCAAAAGAGGCAATATTCAAAATAGTTGCAAGGTTGGAGGGCGTCGGTTTTGCGGGGGGACACATCAGTGTTGGAGATTGCCGAACGCTTCAACAAGGCAACATTTTCCGATCCTATCGCAGAAGCGTTTTTTTATTTCATACTCGCCATCTTCCTGATCGCATTGGCATTTCTCGTCGTTCCTGCAACACGCCAGTCTCGGTTCGTTCGTTCTGCGGCAGCGATAATGACAACCGTTGGCGTCTTGGGGACGTTCTGGGGCATCTTCATTGGTTTGCTAGACTTTGATGTTGAAAACATCGATGCGAGCATTGGCCCTTTGCTCAGGGGCCTTCGCATTGCATTTTCCACGAGCATAGCCGGTATGAGCGCCGCGCTATTGTTTAAACTGATCCAGACCGTGACGCCGCAGGTTCGTGCTCAAGCTGATTCTGAGGCTCAAGCGATTAGATACCTGCTCGGTGAAATTCGAGACGATGCAAAGCAAACGCAAGCGGCGCAGCTCCAGGCCCTGGGCGAACTCAGAGCGGCGATATCCTCTGACGGTGACGCAAGTGTCGTGACCCAGCTTCAGAAGACCAGGACAGAGCTAAAAGACAAGCAGGATGAACTGATCACTGAGTTCCGTGCCTTCGCTCAAAAGATGAACGAGATGGCTACCGGAGCCCTCATAGACGCACTTCGCGATGTAATCCGGGATTTCAATCAGAAGCTCACCGAGCAGTTCGGAGAGAACTTCAAACAGCTGAATAGCGCGGTCGGAAATCTGGTTGAGTGGCAAGCCCAATATCGAGTGCATGTAGAGGGGCTTCAGGAAAGGTTGTCACGCGCTGTGCAAGTCGTTGAGGCCAGTGAGCAGGCACTTGCGAAGATTCGAGAACACAGTGAGAAGATTCCGCCAGCGGTCGACAAACTCGGCCCTGTCCTTACCGGGATCGAAAACCAAGCAACTGACCTTCAAGGTCATCTCATGGCCTTGTCGGATCTGAGGTCTCAAGCCCTCGAAGCATTTCCGATTATCGACCAAAATTTGAAGTCCATGACGGACGAGCTAGGCCAAGCTGTCATCAAGGCCATTCAAAATAGCGAAGCCATCCTTGAAGGGCAGAAGAACGGTATGCAGGTCCTAACTGCGGGATTCGAGGGCCTCAGTACGCAGGCGGCTGAGGCGCAACATATTTTTCAAGCTGGCCTAGAGCGGGCCATGACCGCGATGCAGCGCGATTTGAACGAGGCCCTCACCAAGTACGAGGGCGTGATTGACCAGACCACAAAAGAAGTCAGTGAGCACGTCACGGCCGCCCTTTCTGATGGTGCGAAAAAGATGTCCGACGATTTCAAGCAATTCGATGAGCAAATGCAAAAAGAGATGGAGCAGGCAATAAGAGCTATGGGCAGGCAGCTCGCATCTCTTTCGGAGAAATTTGTCGAAGATTACAAGCCTCTGACAGATCGCCTGCGGGATCTGATGCAGGCTACTAGGGTGAGCTAGTCAATGTCGTTTCTTGATGAGCAGAGATCCACCGGTGAAGACGAGACTTGGATTTCAATCTCCGATCTTATGTCGGGAATGATGATCATATTCTTGTTTATAGCCATCTTTTATATAAGGCCAATATTGCTTACTCAGGATAAGATACAATCAATCGTAGATGTATGGCAGCAAACAGAAATAGACATATATGATGCACTTGAAAAAGAGTTCTCGGCGGATCTGAAACGTTGGAATGCGGAGATTGACCCTGACACGTTGACGGTCCGCTTTAAAGCACCAGAAGTGCTATTTGAGCAAGCTAAGGCAGCGCTTAGCCCGTTCTTTGAAGAAGTGTTGGATAATTTTTTTCCTCGCTACGTTAGGGTTCTCGTACAATTTCGCCCAGAAATCGAAGAAGTTCGCATTGAAGGACATACGTCGTCAGAATGGGCACCAGATACACCACCCGATGACGCATACATAAATAATATGGAACTCTCTCAAGAGCGTACACGAGCAGTCTTAGAATATGTTTTGGCGAATCGCCAGCTGGATACTCATCGAGAATGGACAAAGAGCACTGTAACCGCCAATGGGTTGTCTTCAAGCCGTCTAATCAGGCGACCCGATAGAACAGAGGATCCAGATCGTTCTCGCCGCGTTGAGTTTCGCGTTAGGACAAAGGTGAAGGATCGAATCGTGGAGATCCTTCAGACCTTGAGATGAAGCTGAACATCCAGTTCGAAGAACTCGATCGCCTGCGTCGTCGCATGGGCGCCCCTCTCGCCGTTTGGAGTTCGGACGCTGATGCACTCCCCCCGCCTACGGTCATTCGCGAAGAACTCGAAAACGTAGGGATCCGGCTGAATTACGGCGAATGGGAAGTTGGCAACAGTGGTCTACTTTCCGTCAATGGTGAACATATTGTCCTTTACATAATGGACGCACGTGTGCCGCGGGGATGGGAAGAGCTGGATAAAGGGCCTGAAAAGCGGCCAAAAGTTCATTTGGTTGAATGTTTGACCTTGCTGAGCATGGAGAATAGTGGACGCAGAGAGCGATACATTGCATCGGCCAACAGAGATGGGGAGTTCATAATATCTGCGCCAGCGAACGCCTGGAGCGGCGATGAAGACGAACAAATAGAAAAGAAGGTTCGCCTCTTTCCATGCAGGCATTGCCTTGAAAAATTGGACTGGCAGAAATTTAGTGGATTGCGGGGGGTAAAAAGGGGTGCGATTGTCGAAGGGTTCAAATTCTCCGATTTCTTTCTCGAGTACGCGACATTTTTCCGCAAAAATCCAAGATATGATGAGCGCAACGCACCGCGCGGCGGATATCCGAAGTCCTGGCACCAGACCTCGCGGTCATATCGAGAGAGTGTTGCATACAAATGCGAGAGGTGCGGCGTTGCATTGCCAGATCGCACTGATCTCTTGCACTGTCACCACCGAAATGGAGTCTTGAGCGATATCTCACAGGGCAATCTTGAGGCCCTATGCGCCCTGTGCCATTCAGAACAGCCATATCACGGTCGACTGAGTGTGACTGATGAGAATCGCCAGTTCATAGAACGTAGAAGGGCTGGGCGTGTTTAGTTACTATCTAACATTTCAAGCACGGATGAAGCGGAGCAATATCACCTAACCTGTCGCGCTCCGCCGCTGCGCCTCGCCACCGGCTGACTGGACTGCCCCAACCGCCTCCCCCAAGCTCCGCTCCAGCAGATCCACCAGCATCTCCACCTCGCTCTCCCCGATAATGAACGCCGGCGCGAGCAGCACGTGGTCGCCGTTGATGCCGTCGGCGGTGCCGCTGGCCGGGTAGCAGACCAGGCCGTTGCGCATGGCCGTGGATTTG
Organism: Hyphomicrobiales bacterium; assembly: GCA_022361215.1. Classification (GTDB taxonomy): domain Bacteria; phylum Pseudomonadota; class Alphaproteobacteria; order Rhizobiales; family Methyloligellaceae; genus JAKSBI01. The sequence continues at coordinate 6,990 of JAKSBI010000080.1, forward strand.
AGCTTGGCCGCGAGGCGGTGCTCCGGGGGGAAGGGGCGTTTGGTGTCGCGGTCCTCGACCAGCTCTATCCCCACGAAGAGGCCGCGGCCGCGGATGTCGCCCACATGGGGGTGTTGGCCGAGGCGCTGCTGGAGGAGGGTCATGAGCTGGGCGCCGCGGGCTTGCACGTTCTCCAGGAGGTTGTCCTCCTCGATGGTCTTCTGGACGGCGAGGGCGGCGGCGCAGGCGGTGGTGTGGGCCAGGTAGGTGTGGCCGTGGTCGGGGGCGCCGGTGCCGGCCGCGATGGTGTCCACGTGCTCGTCGCGGGCCAGCATGGCGCCGATGGGCTGGTAGCCGGCGCCGAGGCCCTTGGCGGCGGTGAGGATGTCGGGGACAACCTGCTCCTGCTCGCAGGCGTAGAGTGCGCCCGTGCGGCCCATGCCGCACATCACCTCGTCGAGGATGAGGAGCACGCCGTATCGGTCGCAGATGCGGCGGATCTTGCGGAAATAGCCGGGCGCCGGCGGGATGACGCCGGCGGTGGCGCCGACCACGGTCTCGGCGACGAAGGCGGCGACCGTGTCCGGGCCGACGCGCTGGATCTCCGCTTCGAGGGCGGCCGCGGCCCGGGCCCCGTAGGCCTCCGCGCTCTCGTCCGGGCGCCGGTGGCGGTAGGCGTAGCAGGGCGCGATGCGGCTCATGGCGCCGTCGAGCAGGCCGGCGTCGAAGACCGGCTCGTAGATCCGGCGCCGGGCCACGTGGCCGCCGACGGCGAGCGCGGCCAGCGTGGTGCCGTGATAGGACTGCTGGCGGGCGATGAAGCGGGTGCGCCGGGGCTCGCCCCGCTCGACCTGCACCTGGCGGGCGAACTTCAGCGCCGCCTCCGTCGCCTCGGAGCCGCCGGAGACGAACATGGCCTTGCCGAAGCCCTCCGGCGCGCGGGCCGTCAGCCATTCGGCCAGCTCCTCCGCCGGCGCGTTGGTGAAGAAGGCGGTGTGGGCGTAGGCGATCCGGTCGAGCTGGTCCTTGACGGCCGCGGTCACCTTCGGGTGCCGGTGGCCGAGGCAGGAGACGGCCGCGCCGCCGGAGCCGTCCAGATAGCGCTTGCCGTCGCGGTCGTACAGGAAGACGCCGTCGCCATGGGCGATGACGGGATAGTCGGACGTGAGCCGGCGGTGGATCAGATGGCTGGTCATGGGCCTCCTCCCTGGCCTGCGGGCGCGCGGGGCGCCTCGCGGATCTTGGCATGAGATGGACGGGGGCGACAGGGGCGCAAGGGGCGGGGCGATGCATGGCTGGTTTGTGCGTGGTGCATTGGGGGGCGCCGCCCTTCTCCGTCGTTCCTGCGGAAGCGGGATTCCATTGGCGACAGCAACAGAGTGAAGGCCTTGGACAGTGCTTCGTTGGAGGTTCTGGCTCGAACCGATGGTTCTGGCCGTGTGGCGATGTGGAATGGATTCCCGCTTTCGCGGGAATGACGGGGGGTGGGGCGGGGAATGACGAAGGTGGGGCGGGGTGTAGGGAAGGGCGGAGGTGGGGTGTGGGACTGTCGTTGTCGATGGTGGCGGGGGCGTCCCGCGGTTGCGGCGGGGGGCGAGATCGGCTTTTTTGTGGAGAGCGGTGGCGCACTTGACGAAAGTGTCGCAGACGCCTGCTAGGGACGAAGACGTTCGGAAACGGGCGGGTCACGTGTCGGAATTCGGGTCGAGCAGTCTCGAAGCCGGTTTATCAGTCGAGGATTCCAGGCTTTGACGGATCACACGGAGGGGCCTTCGGCCCTGACGGCGGGCAACGATATCGGTCACGGCCGCTTCGGCGCCTTCGGGGCCTGGGCCAGGTTCGCGGGCCAGCGCCTGGTGGCGCGGCGCGGGCTGCTGCTGATCGCGGGCGTCGTGTTCTTCGCCTTCGTGACGTTTGCGGATCTTTCGGCGGCGGTTGCCGTCAGCGGCCTGAGCGTGCTGGTCCTGGCGGCGGCGGCGCTGCCGCGCGCGGGCCTGGCGCCGCGCTCCGAGCGGGCCAAGGTGGAGACGGCGGCGGCGGCGCCGAAGCTGGCGCCGCTGCGCGACGTGCTGGAGGCCCTGCCGGACCCGGCCATCCTGCTCGATGCGGGCGGCGGCATCGTGCAGTTCAACAGCAAGGCCGGGGACCAGTATGCCGGCTTGCGCACGGCGCGGCGCCTCTCCTCGATCTTCCGGCACCCGGAGCTGCTCGACGCGGTCGCCGCGGTGCGGCGCGTGACGGGCCCGGTGACCGTGACCTTCGACGAGCGCGTGCCCATCGAGCGGCGCACCGCGGCGACGCTGGCGGTGCTGAAGGCGGCGCCGGGGGTGAAGGGGGCCGGCCCGCTGCTGCTGCTCTGCCTGCGCGACCTGACGGAGCAGGAGCGCATCAACCAGATGCGCGCCGACTTCATCGCCAATGCCAGCCACGAGCTGCGCACGCCGCTGGCCTCGCTGCTCGGCTTCATCGAGACGCTGCAAGGCCCGGCCAGGGACGACGCCGAGGCGCGGGAGCGGTTCCTCGACATCATGGCGCGCCAGGCCGAGCGCATGAGCCGGCTGATCGACGACCTGCTGTCGCTCAGCCGGGTGGAGATGAACGCGCATCTCTGGCCCACGGGCCATGTGGAGCTGGGCGAGACGGTGCGCTATGTGGCCGATACGCTCGATCCGATCGCGGGCGACTCGAACGTCACCCTGGAGCGGGAGATCCCCGCCGAGGCCGTGCTCGTGCGCGGCGACCGCGACGAGCTGGTGCAGGTGTTCCAGAACCTGGTGCAGAACGCCATCAAATACGGCCGCGACGGCGGTCGTGTGCGTGTGCGGCTGGCGCGGCAGGGGCGCAACGGCGGCGCCGGCCGCGTCGCGGTCTCGGTGAGCGACGACGGGCCGGGCATCGCGCCGGAGCATCTGCCGCGCCTGACCGAGCGGTTCTACCGCGTCGACGACGCCTCCAGCCGGGAGAAGGGCGGCACCGGCCTCGGCCTGGCCATCGCCAAGCACGTCGTCAACCGCCATCGCGGCGAGCTGAAGATCGAGTCCGAGCCCGGCAAGGGGTCGACCTTCACGGTGCTGCTCGACGAGATCGTGCGTCCGCGCAAGGAGCCCGCATCCAAGCCCCAGTGAGCGATGGACGGGATTCTGAATATCCGTATTATATAAATAAAATCATATTCTTAGACTGTCATAATTCCTTGATCGAAGTGTCATAAAAGAATGATGGCGGAGCACTAGGTTGGCTCTGCAAGGGCGCCCAGCTGCCCTTCAATTCGATCTGCCTTATCGATCTGGTTCAATCAGGGAGAGCACCGTGAACAGCAGAATTGTCGCCCTTACTGCGGCGGCGGTGGCGATGGGCGCATTCGCGTCCGAGCCGGCGCAGGCGCGTGACCACATCAAGATCGTCGGCTCCTCGACGGTCTATCCCTACGCTCAGGCTGTCTCAGAAGAGTTTGCGAAGAAGTCGGGCAAGAAGGCGCCCGTCCTGGAGTCCACCGGCACCGGCGGTGGCATGAAGATCTTCTGCAAGGGCATCGGCGAGGCCCACCCCGACATCACCAACGCCTCGCGTGCCATGAAGAAGAAGGAATGGGAGAACTGTCAGAAGAACGGTGTGAAGGAGATCACCGAGGTCCATATCGGCTTTGACGGCCTCTCCATCGCGCTGTCGCGCAAGGGCGGCGACTTCGATCTGACCAAGGCGCAGATCTTCAAGGCGCTGGCCGCCGAGGTGCCGCAGGACGGCAAGCTGGTGGCGAACCCCTACAAGAAGTGGAGCGACATCGACAAGTCGCTGCCGGACGCGGCCATCACGGTCTATGGCCCCCCGCCGACCTCGGGCACGCGCGACGCCTTCGTCGAGCTGGCCATGCACAAGGGCTGCAAGGGCCTCGACTACTTCAAGGCCCAGAAGACGTCCCTCGACAAGAAGGCCTTCAAGAAGCTGGTGAAGGACAAGTGCAGCCGCATGCGGCAGGACGGCCCCTTCATCGAGGCCGGCGAGAACGACAACCTGATCGTGCAGCGCCTCGACGCCGACCCGAAGGCGCTCGGCATCTTCGGCTATTCGTTCCTGTTCGAGAACCAGGACAAGCTGAAGGCGGTGAAGATCAGCGGCGTGGAGCCGAGCTTCAAGACCATCGCCGACGGCAGCTACGGCATCTCGCGGCCGCTGTTCTTCTACATCAAGAACGCGCATCGCGGCGTCATCAAGGGCCTCGACGAGTTCATCGCCGAGTTCGTCAGCGAGGATGCCTTCGGTCCCGAGGGCTATCTGACGGAGCGCGGGCTGGTGGCCCTTGCCGACGACAAGCGCAAGGCCATTCATGAGGCCGCCACCAAAAGCAAGGGCATGACCCGCCACACGAACTAGCGGATCTGCCGGGCGTGGCCGCGCGCAGGCGCCGGCCACGCCCTCTTTGTTGCAGTCCGACGTTAGGTGGGTGAACGGGGACTGGGCCGATGTTCTCTTACGTGTTTTTCGCGCTCATCGCGCTGACGCTCGTCAGCTACATCATGGGACGCCGGCGGGCTGTCGCCGTCGTCGGTGGGGCCGAGGACGCGCTGCATTCCCGGCCGACCTATCACGGCGCCTTCGTGGCGGCCTGGGTCGGGTTGCCCTCCTTCCTTCTCGTCTTGCTTTGGCTGTTGTTCCAGGGCGTGGTGATCGAGGCGCTGCTGATCGCGAGCCTGCCGCCCGAGAAGACCCTCGGCCTGACGCCGGCGCAGATCGATCTGCTGGTGGCCGAGATCAAATCCATTGCCGGCGGAAACGTCTTCGGGCAGCCGGATGCGAGCGTCATCGAGGCCGCCGAGCGCTACAACCGCTGGCAGGAGATCGCCGGCTGGGCGATGTTCGCGGCGGCGATGGCGGTGGCGCTGGTCGGGCTGGCGATGACGCGGGTGCGCATCGCGCCCGAGTTCCGCGCCCGCCATGGCGTCGAGCGCGTGCTCAACGTCATCATGATCGTCTGCTCGACGATCGCCATTCTGACGACCCTCGGCATCATCGTCTCGCTCCTGATCGAGGCGCTGCGCTTCTTCGACCGGGTCTCGCCCATCGAGTTCTTCTTCGGGCTGAACTGGGAGCCGCAGATCCCGATCCGCGAGGACCAGGTGACGGCGGGCGGCGCCTTCGGCGCCATCCCGGTCTTCACCGGCACGCTCCTGATCGCCTCGATCGCGATGCTGGTGGCGGTGCCGGTGGGGCTGCTCTCGGCGGTCTATCTGACCGAGTACGCCAAGCCCAGGTTCCGCGCCATCGTCAAGCCGATCCTGGAGATCCTCGCCGGCATCCCGACGGTGGTCTACGGCTTCTTCGCCGTGCTGACCGTCGCGCCGGCGCTGCGGAGCTTCGGCGAGCTGCTCGGGCTCGACATCGCGCCCAACAGCGCGCTCGCCGCGGGCGGCGTCATGGGCATCATGATCATCCCCTTCGTCTCCTCGCTCTCCGACGACGCCATCAACGCGGTGCCCCGGTCGATGCGCGACGGCTCCTACGGTCTCGGCGCCACCAAGGGCGAGACCATCATGAACGTCCTGCTGCCGGCGGCGCTGCCGGGGATCATGGGCGGCATCCTGCTGGCCGTCAGCCGGGCCATCGGCGAGACCATGATCGTGGTGATGGCGGCCGGCCTGATCGCCACGCTGACGGCGAACCCGTTCGAGGCGGTGACCACGGTCACCGTGCAGATCGTGACGATGCTGATCGGCGACACCGAGTTCGACAACCCGAAGACGCTAGCCGCGTTCGCCCTCGGCCTGGTGCTCTTCGTGGTGACGCTCGTGCTCAACGTGATCGCCCTCAGGATCGTGCAGAAGTATCGAGAGAAATATGAGTGACGCGGCCGCGAAATCGACTGTCCACGACTGGGCCTCCCCCGAGGCCAAGCGCAATTTGCGCCGCCGATACGCGGCCGACCGGCGGCTGCAGTTCTACGGGCTGGCGGCGATCGGTCTCGCCATCCTCCTGCTCGGCATCCTGGTCGTCTCGCTGATCAGCACCGGCTACACGGCCTTCGTGCAGACCAAGATGGAGCTGCAGGTCTTCCTGGATCCCAAGCGCATCGATCCGGCCAAGCCCCGGGCCGGCAACTATCGGCTGATCGTGCGCGACTCCTTCCTGAAGCTGTTCCCGGACGTGACGAGCCGCTCGGAGAAACGGGCGCTCGGCAGGATCCTGAGCACGGAGGTGCGCTTCCTGGTGCGCGACTACGTGGTGGCCAACCCGTCTGCCATCGGCAAGACCGTCACGCTCGTGGTTCCGCTCTCCGATCCGTTCGACCAGTTGCACAAGAACGTCATCCCGTCCGAGGTGGAGGCGCTGACGCGCCGCGAGAAGCGGCGCTTCGGCATGCTGGTTAACCGCAACGTGGTCAGCGTCGAGGACGGGCGCACGCTGGTGCAGATCGATGCCTTTATCGACCCCGGGAAGGTGGATCGCGAGGACATTGCGGATGGCGACTTCGACGCCATCGCCAAGGAAGGCTTCCGCGCCTATTTCCCGCGCGAGGGCGGGACCGCGATGTTCGCCATCCTGGCCCCGAACGCCGCCGACGCGGTGCGCGAGCATGTGGTGGAGAACCCCACCTCCATCGGCAAGACGGTACAGGTCAAGGTGCCGGTCTCCGAGCATTACGCCACGCTCAACGCGGGACAGACGCCCAAGATCACCAACCCGCGCTTCGCCTCGACCGAGCAGGTGAAGGCGTTCGAGGACCTGGTGGAGAAGGGGCTGGTCTCGACGCCGTTCAACTGGGAGCTGTTCTTCAACTCCGACAGCCGCTTCCCGGAGCAGGCCGGCCTGGCGGGCGCCATCACGGGCTCCTTCTACACGCTCCTGGTCTGCTTCCTGATCAGCTTCCCCGTCGGCATCGCGGCGGCGGTCTATCTCGAGGAGTTCGCGCCCAAGAACCGGGCGACGGACCTGATCGAGGTCAACATCAACAACCTGGCGGCGGTGCCGTCGGTGGTGTTCGGGCTCTTGGGCCTGGCGGTGTTCCTGGGGGTCTTCGGGCTGCCGCGGTCGGCGCCGCTGGTCGGCGGCATGGTGCTCTCGCTGATGACCCTGCCGACCATCATCATCGCCACCCGCGCGGCGCTGAAGGCGGTGCCGCCCTCGATCCGGGAGGCGGCGCTGGGCGTCGGCGCGTCCAAGCATCAGGTGATGCTGCACCACGTGCTGCCGCTGGCCATGCCGGGCATCCTGACGGGCACCATCATCGGCCTGGCGCAGGCTCTCGGCGAGACCGCGCCGCTCCTGCTGATCGGCATGAACGCCTTCATCACCAGCCCGCCGGGCGGCATTCTGGAGCCCGCGACGGCGCTGCCCACCCAGATCTATAGCTGGGCGGACAGTCCCGAGCGCGGCTTCGTGGCGCGCACGTCGGCGGCGATTCTCGTGTTGCTGGGCTTCCTGGTCGTCATGAACGCGGTGGCGATCTTTCTCAGACAGCGCTTCGAGCGCAAATGGTAGGATAAGGAGTCGGTCCCGTGGAGGCGAAAGTCGAGGTTCCGAATAAGGATGCTGCAGCGGTGACGAATGCCGAGACAGAGGCCGAGGCGGCGGCCAAGACGGCGCCGGCGGAGCAGCTTGAGGTGACGCTCACGGCGAAGGACGTCTGCGTCTATTACGGCGGCGCGCAAGCGCTCTACGACATCTCCCTGGAGATCCCGGAACGCTCGGTCACCGCGCTGATCGGGCCGTCGGGCTGCGGCAAGTCGACCTTCCTCAGATGCCTCAACCGGATGAACGACGTCATCGAGGGCTGCCGCGTGACCGGGCAGATCGAGCTCGAGGGCGAGGATCTCTATGGCTCGAAGGTGGACCCGGTGCAGCTCCGGGCCCGCGTCGGCATGGTGTTCCAGAAGCCGAACCCGTTCCCGAAGTCGATCTTCGACAACATCGCCTACGGGCCCCGCATCCACGGGCTCGCCCAGTCGAAGACCGACATCGAGGAGATCGTGGTCACCAGCCTGCAGAAGGCGGGCCTGTTCGAGGAGGTCAAGGACCGGCTGAACGAGGCGGGCACAGGGCTTTCGGGCGGCCAGCAGCAGCGCCTGTGCATCGCGCGCGCGATCGCGGTCAGCCCCGAGGTCATCCTGATGGACGAGCCCTGCTCGGCGCTCGATCCCATCGCCACGGCCCGCATCGAGGAGCTGATGGACGAGCTGAAGGAGAACTACTGCATCGTGATCGTGACGCATTCGATGCAGCAGGCCGCGCGCGTCTCGCAGAAGACGGCGTTCTTCCATCTCGGCATCCTGGTCGAGGAAGGCGAGACGACGCAGATTTTCACCAACCCCAAGGACGAGCGGACGCAGGATTACATCACCGGCCGCTTCGGCTAGGGCTTTGGATTGATAGGGCTTATCCGCCCCTCTCCCCCTGCCCAACCACCCCAAGGGTCACCTCTATCGGGTGGTTGGGGAGGGGGAGAGGGGCGGGTACGATCAACCCTAAATCTCCCTGGCGGCGTGCCGGTCCCATAAGGAGGCTTGAGCCGTGAACGAGCACGAGCACATTGTCAGCTCCTACGAAGAGGAGCTCTCGACGCTCAACAACAAGATCGCGAAGATGGGCGGCCTGTCGGAGCAGCTCCTGGGCAATGCCATCGACGCCCTGGAGCGGCGGGACCCGATGCTCGCCGAGGCGACGATCCAGGACGACACCGCGATCGACGAGCTGGAGCGCGAGGTCGAGGAGCAGGCGATCGTCATGATCGCCCGGCGCCAGCCCATGGCGCTGGATCTGCGCCAGATCATGGCGGCGATCCGCATCTCCAGCGATCTGGAGCGGATCGGCGATCTCGGCAAGAACATCGCCAAGCGGGCGCTGGCGGTGGCCAACGAGCATCACCCGAAACCGTTGATGCTCGGCCTGAAGCACATGGCGGAACTGGCGCTGGAGCAGCTCAAGGACGTCTTGGATTCCTACATCGAGCGCGACGCGGACAAGGCCATGCGCATCTGGTATCGCGACGAGCAGATCGACGCCATGTACAACTCGCTGTTCCGGGAGCTGCTGACCTACATGATGGAGGACCCGCGCAATATCGGGCTGTGCACGCATCTTCTGTTCGGCGCCAAGAACATCGAGCGCATCGGCGACCACGCCACCAACATTGCCGAGACCGTGCACTATCTGGTGCATGGCGCGCCCATACCGGACGAGCGGCCGAAGGGCGACGTGACCAGCCAGACGCCGGTTCAGTTGCAGGGCAATACCGATTAATCATCATTGGGAGCTTCGGACATGAGCGCGAAGGTGCTGGTGGTCGAGGACGAGGAGCCGCTTGCGCTCCTGCTTCGCTACAATCTGGAAGCCGACGGCTTCAGGGTGCAGGTCGCCAATGACGGCGAGGAGGCCAAGGTGGCCATCGACGAGGAGACGCCGGATCTGATCGTCCTCGATTGGATGCTGCCCGGCGTCTCGGGGCTGGAGCTGTGCCGGCGTCTGCGCAGCGGCAAGGCGACCCGCAACATTCCCATCATCATGCTGACCGCGCGGGGCGAGGAAACGGATCGGGTCCGCGGGCTGGCGACGGGCGCGGACGACTATGTGGTCAAGCCGTTCTCGGTGCCTGAGCTGATGGCGCGCGTGCGTGCGATCCTGCGGCGCGCCAGCCCGGAGCGCATCGCCAACGTCCTCATGGTGGGGGACATCACGCTCGATCGCGACGCCCACCGGGTGACGCGGAACGGGCGCGAGCTGCGCCTCGGTCCGACCGAGTTCCGCCTGCTCGAGTTCCTGATGCAGAGCCCGGGGCGCGTGTTCAGCCGCGCGCAGCTGCTCGACGGCGTCTGGGGCCGGGACATCTATGTGGACGAGCGCACCGTCGACGTCCATATCGGCCGGCTGCGCAAGGCCATCAACAGGGGCCGCGAGAAGGACCCGATCCGCACCGTGCGCGGCGCCGGCTACGCCATCAACGACATGGTGGCCGTGAACGCCTGAGGCGGGCTTGCGAAAGGCGCGAGCCTGCCGGACCTTGCTGGAGCCGTTCCGGTTCGAGGGGGGCCCTCCACCCAGCTCCCGTCATTCCCGCTTTCGCGCAGTGGTGTCCGGGATTTGAGAAATAGGGGCCTGACCCCTGTCATCTAGCTCCCTCGCGACCCTTCTCCGTCATTCCGGCGAAAGCCGGAATCCATTCCACATCGCCATGCGGCAGGGAGCGTCGGGGCAAGTCTCGTCCTCTCGGGTGTAGGGGTCTGACGCCTCCTTTGAAAAAAGCGAGCCCGCCGCATGGGGCGGGCTCGCTGTGTCTCGGATCCCGGCAGCGCCGCCTGCCGGGACAGCTTTGCCGTGGGCTGCGGTCAGCGGCCGCTGGCCGCCTTCACGCGCCGGCGCGACTGCACCGGCTGGTAGGCGACGCATGCGTGATGCTCGCAGTACGGCATGCCGACCGGCGAAGGGCGGCCGCAGAAGTGGAAGTCGCTGTCGCCCGGATCGCCGATCGGCCAGCGGCACATGTTCTCCTTCAAAGTCAGGATCGTGGCGCGCTCGGCCATCGGAATGACGAGCTCCTCGACCGTCGCCGGTATCAGCTCCGGCTCGGCATCGGGCTCCTCTTCGAAGATCGGCTTCAGCGCCACCGCGCCGTGGGTGTGCAGGCGCACGGCGCCCTGGCTCCCCCCGGTCTTGGGATGCATCCGCCGCCGGGGCCGGGGAGCCTTGGCGCGCGAGGTGGTCGCACGCCCCGACAGTCCCAGCCGGTGCACTTTTCCTATCACCGCATTTCGTGTGACCCCGCCAAGCCGGTTGGCGATCTGGCTTGCGCTCAGACCTTCGGCCCAGAGTTTTTTCAGGATCTCCACACGCTCATCGGTCCACGCCATCGGATTTGGCCTCCTCGTTATTGTCAGCGTTCGACTCGACTCGAATTTCACCTGCTCGCTCACAAGCGATCAGGGTTACGCGATGTACTAAACAGTGGGGTTCCCCGCCGGCCGAGCGCGTGACCTACGACATAATGTGGCCGACTGGGGGAACGCTACATTATCCAGGAATCCTCCGGCAAGCGTCCGCCGCGACGCACCGGCTTTTTTCCACTGGATATTGAAATTCTGCCACGACTGTCCCCAGAAAATAAAGGGGTTCGTGTATCGATTCGGCAAAATCCGGGCGTTCGGGGGCTCGATTGACAGCCCGCCGGGACGGTCGTAAACCTAATTGCAGCAACGGTCGCCGGTCTGGCGGCTTTTTTGATTTCGGCTGACACGATGAGCCTGATATGTCTGCGGTATTGCCCACATACGCACGGACCGACCTGGTCTTCGAGCAGGGCGAAGGCGTCTATCTCACCACGACATCGGGAGAGACGTTCCTCGATTTCGGCGCCGGCATCGCCGTCACCGCGCTCGGCCACGCCCATCCGGCGCTGGTCGCGGCCCTGACGGAGCAGGCCGGCAAGCTCTGGCACACCTCCAACCTCTATCGTGTCGCCGGTCAGGAGCGTCTGGCCGAGAAGCTGATCGCGGCGACCTTCGCCGACAAGGCGTTCTTCGCCAATTCGGGCGCCGAGGCCGTCGAATGCGCCATCAAGATGGCGCGCAAGTATCACAGCCATAACGGCGCGCCCGAGCGCTATCGCCTGATCACCTTCGACAACGCCTTCCACGGCCGCACGCTGGCGACCATCGCCGCCGGCGGCCAGCCCAAGCTGTTGGACGGCTTCGGCCCGGCGGTGGACGGCTTCGACACCCTGCCGCTCGGCGACCTGGAGGCGGTCGAGGGCGCCATCGGCGAGGAGACCGCGGGCATCCTGATCGAGCCCCTGCTCGGCGAGGGCGGCGTCCAGGCCGTGCCCTGGCAGTTCCTGCGCGACCTGCGGGCGCTCTGCGACGTCAACGGCATTCTGCTGCTGCTGGACGAGATCCAGACCGGCATGGGCCGGACCGGCAAGCTGTTCGCCCATGAATGGGCCGACATGGCGCCCGACATCATGGCCGTCGCCAAGGGTCTGGGCGGCGGCTTCCCGGTCGGCGCCTGCCTGGCCACCGACGCGGCCGCCGCCGGCATGACCGCCGGCAGCCACGGCTCGACCTTCGGCGGCAACCCGCTGGCCATGGCCGTGGCCAACGCGGTGGTCGACACCATCCTGGCGCCCGGCTTCCTGGAGCATGTGGAGGCCATGGCGCTGCTGTTCCGCCAGAAGCTCGCCCGGCTCAAGGACGAGCACGGCGACGTCATAGAGGAGGTCAGAGGCGAGGGGCTGATGCTCGGCCTGAAGACCCGGCCGCCCAATCAGGACGTGGTCGCCGCCCTGATCGAGGAGCGCATGCTCACGGTGCCCGCGGGCGACAACGTGGTCCGCCTGCTGCCGCCGCTGATCGTGACGGACGCGGAGATCGACGACGCCTGCGACCGGATCTCGGCCGCGTGCCGGCGCCTCGGGGAGCGTCAGCCGGCGGCCGAGTGACCGGCCGGCGGCGAGGTGACGCCATGAGTCCCAGGCATTTTCTCGATATTGCCGACTTCGACCGCGAGACCTTGCGGCGGATCCTGGAGAACGCCAGCGCCATGAAGTCCGCCGGCCGCGACGGGGATGGGGCGCGGGCGAAGCTGCATGGGACCACCGTGCTCGCCATGCTGTTCGACAAGCCGTCGACCCGCACCCGCGTCTCCTTCGACGTGGCGATGCGCCAGCTCGGCGGGCAGACCATCGTGCTCAACCGCACCGACATGCAGCTCGGCCGCGGCGAGACCATCGCCGATACCGCGCGCGCGCTGTCGCGCTACGTCGACGCCATCATGGTGCGCACCGGTCCGCACGCCAACCTGTCGGAGCTGGCGCAGAACGCGGACGTGCCCGTGATCAACGGCCTGACCGAGAACTCCCATCCCTGTCAGGTCATGGCCGATATCATGACCTTCGAGGAGCACAAGGGCCCGATCGAGGGGCGCACCGTGGCCTGGATCGGCGACGGCAACAACATGGTCGCGTCCCTGATGCATGCCGCGGTCCGGCTCGGCTTCAAGCTGAGGGTGGCGTGCCCGAACGCGCTCAGGCCGCGCGCCGATGTCCTGGATTGGGTCGAGCGCGAGGGCGGCGATGTTATAGTCGCGTCGGACCCCGAAGCGGCGGCGGACGGGGCCGACTGCGTGGTCACCGACGTCTGGGTCTCCATGGGGGACGCGGACGCCGATCGGCGCAGGCAGCTCCTGCAGCCCTACCAGGTCGACGAGGCGCTGATGGCCCGGGCCGCGCCTGACGCGGTGTTCATGCACTGCCTGCCGGCGCATCGCGGCGACGAGGTGACGGCGGGCGTGATCGACGGTCCGCAGTCGGTCGTGTTCGACGAGGCGGAGAACAGGCTCCATGCGCAGAAGGCCATTCTCGCATGGTGCCTCGAGGCAGCCTGATGGACCCATCCGAGCCCGGAGACGGAGATCATGGCACCTTGGCGGACGTCAAGGACGACATGGTTCTTCCGTTCCGGACCGAGCGCGGCGGGGCGCGCGGACGCGTGGTGCGGCTCGGCTCGGTGGTGGACGAGATCCTCACCGGGCACGACTATCCGGAGCCGGTGTCCGAGCTGCTCGGCGAGGCCGTGGCGCTGACCGCGATGTTCGGCGCCTCCCTCAAGTTCGAGGGCAACTTCATTCTGCAGACCGAGACGGACGGGCCGGTCGACCTGCTGGTGGTCGATTTCCAGGCGCCGGGGGGCTTGCGCGGCTGCGCGCGCTTCGACACGGACAAGGTGGCGGCGCTGCAGGAGGCCGGCGACACGGAGCCGAGCGCGCTCTTGGGTCACGGCCATCTGGCGATGACCATCGACCAGGGCCCCGAGACCGACCGCTATCAGGGCGTGGTGCCTCTGGAGAGCGTGGATCTGAGCCAGGCGGCCGACACCTACTTCCGCCAGTCCGAGCAGTTGCCGACCTTCGTGCGCGTGGCGGTCGCGCGGCATTACCTGCCGGGCAGCTCCGAGAGCGGCTGGACCTGGCGGGCCGGCGGGCTGATGGTGCAGCACGTCACCAGCGAGGGCGGGCTGGAGGCCGGCGAGGACGACCCGGAGGTCATGGTCGGCGAGGACGACGAGGACTGGAACCGGGTCCGCATCCTGGCCGAGACGGTCGAGGATCACGAGCTGCTCGACCCCACCCTGGCGCCGGAGCGCCTGCTCTATCGCCTGTTCCACGAGGAGCGGGTGCGCGCCTATCCGGCGAACCCGCTCAGCGTCTACTGCAAATGCTCGGAGGAGCGGATCAGGGGGCTGCTGGAGCGCTTCGCGGCGGACGACCTCTCGGATATGGTGGAGGACGGCAAGATCATCGTGACCTGCGAGTTCTGCAACCGCCGCTACGATTTCGACGCGGAGCTGTTCGTGGGGTGACGGTCGGCGCTAGCGCCTGTGCCGTTTGACACGGTCATCCGCCAATCTCCGTCATTCCTGCGAAAGCGGGAATCCATTCCACATCGCCACCCGGCAGGGACCGTCGGCTCAAGTCGGAGCCTCTCCGCAGCACCGTACAAGTCCTTCGCTCTGCTGCTGTCGCCAATGGATTCCTGCTTTCGCGGGAATGACGGTGTGTTGGGATCGGTGTGATGGAAAAACGCTACCCGCCCGAGGCGTGGTCGGCGAGGCGCTCCAGGAAGGCCATGCATTCGGCGAGCTGGGCTTCCTCGATGAACTCGTCGGCGGTGTGCGCCTGGGCGATGTCGCCGGGCCCGCAGACGACGGTGGGCCGGCCGGCCTCCTCGAACAGGCCGGCCTCGGTCCCGTAGGAGACGGCCTGGACGTCGTTCTGGCGGCTCAGGCGCAGCGCCAGGGAGACCGCGGGCGAGCCGGGGGCGGCGCTGAACCCGGGGATGCCGCCCACCCGCCGCGTCTCGACGCCGGTCTGCGGAGCGGTCTCGGCCATCGCCGGCCGCAGCTCCCGTTCGACGAACTCCGCCAGGCGGCGCGGGACCTCCTCCGGGTCCGTGCCCGGGACGCTGCGCAGGTGCCAGGTGACGCGGCAGTCCCGCGGGACGATGTTGAGCGCCGTGCCGCCGGCGATCTTGCCGACGCTGACGGTGGTGTAGGGCGGCGTGAAGCGTTCGCCGTCGCGCCGGTCCCGCAGCTCGGCGGCGAGCCGGTCGATCTCGGCGACGACGCGGCCGGCGACCGAGATGGCGTTGACGCCGAGATGGGGCATGCTGGTATGCGCCGCGTGGCCGCGCACCTCGGTGACGAAGGCGTGAATGCCCTTGTGGGCGTCCACCACGCCCATGGAGGTCGGCTCGCCGACGACGATCGTCTCGGGCTCGGCCAGGCTGCGGCCGAGCTTGCCGATCATGGGCCGGACGCCGAGGCAGCCGATCTCCTCGTCGTAGGAGAACAGCAGATGCAGCGGGATCGTCAGGTCGCGTGCCTTGAAGTGCGGCACGGCGGCCAGCACGCAGGCCAGGAAGCCCTTCATGTCGCAGGTGCCGCGGCCGTAGAGGCGGCCGTCGCGCTCGGTGAGCGTGTAGGGGTCCGACGACCAGGCCTGGCCTTCTGTCGGAACCACGTCCGTATGGCCCGAGAGCCCGATGCCGCCCGGCCCGGCGGGGCCGATGGTGGCGAACAGGCTGGCCTTGGGCTGGTCCGGCGCCGGGAGCCGCTCCGACGCGACGCCGTGCTCCGCCAGGTACTGCTCGACGAATGCGATCAGGGGGAGGTTGGATTTCGAGCTGGTCGTATCGAAGCCGACCAGCTTTGCCAGCAGCGCTTTCGGGGATAGGTCGGCAAGCGACAAGGGTCCCTCCCTCGGTGCGGACCGTTGCGGCGCAAGGGCCTTTGGGCGTAGTTTTGCTTTAGAGCAATCCCATGGCCGCGTCTCAGTCAACCGTTGTCGGAGGACGGGGGCGGCTTCGGCGATCCGATTGCCATCGTTGCACCGTATAGAAACATATTATTTCCGAGACAAAACAGGGGCGACGGATCTCGGGGCCGCCACGCGTAGAAGATGCGCATTGGAGGCCTGCAGGCAAACCGAAATGGCTGAAAACGAGGAAAAAGGCAGAAGCCACGCCGACGCGCACCCCGCTGCCGGGCGCGGCTGGCGGTTTCTGCGCGTGGCGATGAAGACGCTCACGCCATTGGCGGTGCTGGCGCTCGGCGCGGCGTCCTATGCGGGGCTGAAGGCCACCAAGCCGCAGGTGCCCGAGCGGCCCGCGCTGGAGAAGGTCTGGGCGGTGACCACGGCGCCCGTCGATTTCTCGGACTATCAGCCGGAGCTGAAGCTTTACGGCGAGACCATCGTCGGCCGCAAGGTTGAGCTGCGCGCCTTGGTGGCGGGGCAGGTGATCGAGACCGGCAAGGCGCTCCGGGAAGGCGGGCTTGTAAAGAAAGGCGACGTGCTGCTGCGCATCGACCCGTTCGAGTATGAGGGCGCGCTCGACGAGGCCAGGGCGCGGCTGAAGGAGGCGCGCGCCCGCGCGGTCGAGCTGGACGCGGCCTTCGAGAACGAGCAGGACGCGCTGAGGCGCAGCAAGGAGCAGCTCGAGATCGCGCGCCGCGATCTGGAGCGGGCCATCCCGCTGGCCAAGCGCGGAACCGTCTCCGAGAAGCTGGCGGACGACCGCCGCATGATCGTCAGCGAGCGCGAGCAGGCGGCGGAGCAGCGCGCCAACAACCTGACCATCCAGCAGGCCCGCTCGGAGCAGCAGCGCGCGATCATCGTCCAGCTCGAATGGAAGGTCCGGCAGGCCGAGCGCAACCTGAAGGACACGGTGCTGACCGCGCCCTTCGACGCCTATGTCACCGATGTGAGCGCGGAGGTGGGCCGCCTGGTCGGGGCCAACGACCAGGTAGCGACGCTGCTCGACAAGAGCTGGGTCGAGGCGCGCTTCGTGCTGACGGACCGCCAGTTCGGGCGCATCGTGGCCGAGGAAGGCTCGGTGCTGCAGCGGCCGGTGAAGGTGCGCTGGCATGTGGGCGACGCGCCCATCGTCTACGACGCCAAGATCGAGCGGGTGGCGGCGGAGATCTCGTCCGAGAGCGGCGGGGTCGAGGTCTATGCGCGGCTCGCCGACCCGAGCACGCCGCTGCCCATCCGCGGCGGCGCCTTCGTCGAGATCCGCGTGCCTGACCGCCCCTATGAGAACGTCGCCCGCCTGCCGCAGACGGCGCTCTATGGCGGCGACCGGGTCTATGTCATCCGGGAGGACCGGCTGTCGGAACGGGCGGTCGAGGTGGTCGGCACGGCCGGCGAGGACATCCTGGTGCGCGGCAAGATCGCCGCGGGCGACCGGGTCGTGACCACGCGGCTCTCCAGCGCCGGCGAGGGCCTGCGCGTGCGCGAGCAGGCAACACG
>JAKSBI010000867.1 GCA_022361215.1 Hyphomicrobiales bacterium
GGCGTGTGCAGCACGCGGGCGTCGATGCCGCCGACCTTGAAGGTGTCGCCGTCCTTCAGCAGCCGGTCGAACTGGCTGCCGTCGCGCTGGAACTCGGTGCCGGCGTTGAAGATCTTGCCGAACACCTCCTGCACGGTGGTGATGTGGTCGCCGATGGCCAGCTTGCCGCCCACCTGCTCCTGCAGGTAGGGCGCGGCGGAAAGATGGTCCGCATGGGCGTGGGTCTCCAGGATCCACGCGACGCTCAGGCCGTTGGCCTTGACGAAGGCGATAATGGCGTCGGCCGAGGCCGTGTCCGTGCGGCCCGCGCTGGCGTCGTAGTCGAGGACCGAGTCGACGATGGCCGCTTCCTTGGTCTCGGGGTCCCAGACCACGTAGCTGATCGTGTTGGTCGGCTCGTCGAAGAAGGCTTTGACGTCTGGTGTGCTCATCTGGCTTGGGTGTCCTGTTTCGCGCCGATCCCGGGGCGCAGGGTCAGGCCGTCTGACAGGTGCGAATGCCGAGCAGACGGTAGAGCGGGCAGAACCGGATGGCCGCCGTGGCCAGCGGCACGAGCCCGACCAGGCCCCACAGGGTCTGCGGCCCGACGAACACCAGGCTGATCAGGGCGAGCCCGACTACGACCCGCAGAACGCGATCAAGGGTACCGACATTTGCCGTCATGTTTCCTGCTCCGGGATGGCTGGGTTGTGTCCTGGAGGGGAGAATGGGACGGCGGGGCCGGGAGGTCTGTGACTAAGTCACGGTTCGGGGGCGAGGGGGAGGGGGCGATAGGGGTCTGCCTCCTGTTTCGCGGGTTTTGCCGTGTGGGTGTTTTTTTCGCTCACGGCTGTTCCTCGCGTTCTTTTTTGTCCCTGTCGGGCGTTCCGCCCTCCGCGCCTCTTGTGTGCTCGGGCCTGCGCGGGCGCCCTCGACCAGGACCGGTTCCCGCGGGGTGGAGTCACGAGCGGTTAAGGACCGATGCTGCCTCTCGATGGTTCTAGCATCGGTCTCGGGGTGCCATGCGGACGGGCCAGCGTGATAGGGGAGATAGGGGTCTGACCCCTGTTGCAGCTCCCTCGCAACCCTTCTCCGTCATTCCGGCGCAAGCCGGAATCCATTCCACATTGCCATGCGGCAGGGACCGTCGGGGCAAGTCTCGTCCTCTCGGCACCACCGTCCGAGGCCTTCGTTCTGTTGCCGTCGCCAATGGATTCCGGCTTTCGCCGGAATGACGGGAGAGGGGCGGATGGCGATAGGGGGCTGAGCCCTATCGCTCACGCGGTCTCCGCCAGGCGTCCGATGGCGTCGCGGTCGATGAGGGCGATCTCGCCTCGGGCGGTCTCGATCCAGCCCTTTCGCTTGAACTCCTTCAGCTGCCGGCTGATCACCTCGCGAGCCGTGCCGAGCTCGGTGGCCAGCTCCTGCTGGGTCACGCGCAGCCGCGCGCCCGGGCCCGCCAGCGCGCGGAGCTTGCGGGCCAGCCGGATGTCCACGCGGGAGAAGGCGATCTCGTTGATGACCAGAAAGAGCTCCGCGATCCGGGCCGAGTAGCCGGAGAACACGAAATCCCGGAAGGCGGCGGACCGCGCCATCAGCTCCTCGAAGGTGGCCCGCGGAATGGCGACCGCCTCCACATCCGTCTCGGTGACGCCTTCGGCCGCGTAGCCCTCATGCGCCAGCAGGCAGGTGGTGGTCAGCACGCAGCTCTCGCCGGCGGCGACCCGATAGAGCACGATCTCCCGGCCGCCCTCCGAGACCTGCTGCACGCGTACCGTGCCGGCGAGCAGCAGCAGCATGCTCTCCGGGGCCATGCCGGGGCTGAAGACGACGCTGTCCTTGGGCACGTGCACGATCCGGCTGCGCGTCTCCAGATAGCGCCGCCGGTCGGCTTCCAGCGCCTCGAGGCCGGCGAAGCGGTCGGTCCATGAGGCTTGATCTTGCATGTCGCCCCGAGACTAGCACGCGGCGCACGAGCGGCGCGCTGATGCAATTGGGCGCAGGCCCGGAACGGAGGGAGCGGCCGGGTCACCTCGGTCTTGACCGGACGCGCGCGATCTGGCTGCTGCATGATCGGTCTCCCTGCGGTCCGGGTCCTTCAGATGACATCCATTCGCACAGTCGGCATCGAATTCGCGGATCAGCTTGTCGGTCTCTGGGTCGACACGTTCATGCAGGCCTATGACGGCGTGCATACGCCCGAGAATATCCGGGCCTACTGTGCGGCGAATTTCACGGCCGAGCGCGCCAAGGCCGATCTCTCCGACGACCGCACGCGGTGCTGCGCGGTCTTCCGCGACGGCCGGCCCACGGGGTTCTACATCCTGAAGGACCACGACTGTCCCATCGCGCTGGAGGGCGGGAGTGCCGAGCTGAAGCAGATCTACGTGCTTGCGAAGGAATACGGCTCCGGCGCGGGCCGGGCGCTGTTCCAGGATGCGCTCGACGCCGTCCGCGGATTCGGCCGCGCCTGGATGTGGCTGAGCGTCTCCGACCTGAACCAGCGGGCGCAAGCCTATTACGACAAAAACGATTTCGAGCCGCTCGGGCCCGGCCCGGTCTTCGAGGTCGGCACGGACCGCCTGACCTCCACCATCATGGCGCGGCGGGTCTGAGGCGGTCGCCGGGGGCTTTCCTGTTTGCTGGGGCTTATCCGCCTCCCTCCCGTCATTCCCGCGAAAGCGCACTACTGTCCGGGATTTTGAGAGCGTGTGGATCTGAATGGCAGGCGCGGCCTTGGTTTCCGGTCTGGAAGTGCATGTCCGAACACCGGTTTCGGGCCTTACTCGGCGTCATCCCGGCGCAGGCCGGGATCCATCCGGGGTGCAAACCTCCGGGCTTTGGCGGATGGCGTTGAGACCCTGCCGCCGGCTCCGGGCGGCGTCCGCAAGTGCTGAGCCAAGCGGCAACCGCGCCTGGATCCCGGCCTGCGCCGGGATGACGCCGAAGAAGAGGTCTAGCGAGGGGAGTAAACGATAGGGGTCAGGCCCCTATCTCTCATTCCCGAACCAGCGCCTGAGCAGCGCCTTGATCCGCCCCATCAGCACCTACAGGAGCAGTGTCCCGGCCTTGAGCTCCGCGGCCGGCGCTTGGGCCGCGCCCTCGGGCGCCGAGAGGCGGGCCGCCAGGTTCTGGGCGAAGGCGTCGGTCAGGCGGGCGACAAGATCCCTGACCAGGGCGCCGCGGCCGAACTGGGCGAGAGGGCCGGTGAGCGCGTAGGCGAGCGTGACGTCGATGCGCGTGGCGGCGCCGTCCTGGGCTTCGCTGAGGGCGTAGGCGACCCGGCCCCTGGCGCGTGAGGCGCTGGTGCTGTCGCGGCCGCCGCCCGCGATGCTGCCGCGATATGCGGCCTCGTCGCGCGTGACACGGGCCTCGCCGGCGAAGCGGGCGGCGATGGGGCCGAGCTTGACCGCCATGTGCCCGGCGACGCGGTCGCCCGTGACCGGGCCGTCGAGCGTGGCCCCCGGCAGGCAGGTGGCGACCTTTTCGATATCGCCCATGAACTCCCAAACGCAGGGGCGGAGGTGCGGCACCTCGAAGCTTTGCGTGAGCCGGTTGAGATCGGCGTCCGGGCCGAGGTCGTCGAGGGTCGCGGGGATCGGCGCGGCTTCGGCGGGCGGCGGCTTGGCGCTCGTGTCGGCCGCGCTCTCGATGCGGCTCGCCGCCTCGGGGCCCGGCGCCGGGCCGAGCCAGGCGCGTGGGGCGCGTGCGGGCCGCAGGTCGCCGGCCTCGGCCGTGACGCGCGCGACGGCGGCGACGATGCCCATATAGCCGGTGCAGCGGCAGAGATTGCCGCTCATCTCGACGCGGATCTCCGCCGCGTCCAGGGTCTCGCGTCGGCGGATCAGGTCGCGCGCGGCGATCAGCATGCCCGGCGTGCAGTAGCCGCATTGCAGCGCGTGTTCCTCCGAGAAGGCGCGCCTCAAACGCGCCATCAGCGGGTCCTCGTCGAAGCCTTCGATGGTGCGCAGCTCGGCGCCGTCGCAGGCCACCGCGCAGGTGATGCAGGCGCGCGCGATCTCGCCGTCGATCTCGACCGTGCAGGCGCCGCAGATGCCGTGCTCGCAGCCGAGATGGGTGCCGGTGAGATGGAGCTGCTCACGCAGGAAATCGGCCAGATGCGTGCGCGGCGCGACCTCCGCCTCGACGGGCCGGCCGTTGACGGTGAGGGCGATGCGCGGCATCAGTCGACCGCTTGGGCGAGGGCGCGCTTCA
>JAKSBI010000078.1 GCA_022361215.1 Hyphomicrobiales bacterium
CCGCTGCGCGCGCGGCACGCCGCCCCGGCTCGGCGGTGCGGGACGCGCTCCGCGCGGCCCATCGGTGGGCGGCACTCCAACCGTCCAGGGTTTCAAGGCATGGCTCAGTGACAGCAGCGCAGCCTTGAGGTCGCCCCTGAGCGCCGGCGCCGGCCCACCTCTGGCGAGCATGGCTTCGAGAAACAACCCGGACCGCTGTGCCGCCGTCTTCAACGACTGACCCGTGGGCAACCGCCCATTCAGATTCAGGACCGCTGCCAGGGCCTGCATGCCCGAAGACGCGGCGCCTTTTGGAAAGGCCGCCAGTTTTCCGTCGAGACGAGCAAGGCTTGCAAACAGCGACGTCATGCTGTCCTGGCGGCCGAGGGCGGCCTGCATCGTCTCGGCAGCCGCGGCGCGGGCCGGGCCCGGCGGCACGTTCTGCAGGGCCAGCGCCACCGTCCGACCGCTGGCGATGCTGGTAAGCGGCCGCGGTCCCTGGCCCGTCGGCTGGTCGAGGACCTGAAGGCGAGCGCCCCGTCCGTCAGCAGCGACTTCCAGGCGAACGGTCGTGCCCGCGGCCAACCGGCCCGGCAGCGCCAGCTCGAGGACCTGAGTACCGATGGCGAGCCGGGTCATGCCGGCTGTCGTCGGACCAACGACCTGAGCCTGCACGACCTGACCAGCCGCAAGCCCAAGAAGCGGTGCGCCAGGCGAAGGCCGCGAGGCCAGCCGGAATGCGGCAAGTTGGGCGACGATATCCACGGATGTTGCGCGCCTCCAAGGGGAACTCGCCCAGAGTCTGTCGAATCATGGTTAACGCATGCTGCATGGCGTGTTCGCCGCCCAGCTTACCTGGGCCATTCAGAGGCCAAGACGTGGTTGAAATGTGGCGAACCGAGTCCGCCATAATATTTCTGAGTCGAGCAAACGATCTGATCAAATGGTTGCGTTAACCTTTCGTTAACACTCTGGGCCCAACCTGCGACTCGCAATCGGAGGGTCACACATGTTGAAAGCGATCGCGATTAGAACTGCGGCGTCACTGCTGGTCGGGATCACGTCTTTCTGGCTAGTTGCCATCGTCGCGAAGGCGCAGACACTTCCACTCTGATACCCCTGACAGGCTCGATCAAATCTCATTAACGGAATGGGCGTCGCGTCGCGGCGCCTATTCAGTTTCTGCCATGTCCAGCAGACGCTGCATGACGTTCGGCGTCAGGTTGCCGCCGGTCAGCGCCGCGACCGTGGTGAGCGAGGGGTCCACCTTGCCCGCGAGAAAGGCCGCCGCCGCAACCACGCCCGCCGGCTCGCCCAGGAGCTTGGCGCGGGTCAGCAACGTGCCAAAGGCATTGGCGATGTCGACCTCACGGATCAGCACGATGTCGTCGAGATAGCGCTGCAGGTGGCGAAAGGGGAATTCGCCCGGACGGACCGCAGAGAGGCCGTCCGCGATCGTATCCCAATAGTCGATCGCCGTCGGCTCGCCCCGTTCGAGGGAGACGTAGGCCGCGTTGGCCCGCTCCGGCTGCACGCCGATGACCTTGATGTCGGGCCGCCGCTCCTTGACGGCCGTGGCGATACCCGCGGCCACGCCGCCCGACGACACCGGCACGAGCACCTGCTCGACCTCCTCGAAGTCCTCCACGATCTCCAGTCCGATGGACCCATGGCCGGCCGTGATCGGCGGCTCCTCCCAGGTGTCGATGGCGATCAGGCCGCGCTCGGTGGCCAGCCTACGGACCGTCGGCTGGCGCTGGAGGGCATCCGTGCCGCAGAGATAGACGTCCGCGCCATGCCCCTTCGTCGCCGCCACCTTGTAGGCGCTGGTGTGGTCCAGCATCACGACCGTGATGGGCACGTTCAGGCTGCGACCGGCATAGGCAAAGGCCTGTGCGAAGTTTCCCGACGAGGTCAGCACCACGCCTCTGGCCCGCTCGGCATCGGCAAGAGCGTTCAGCATGGTCGAGGCGGCGCGCACCTTATAGGCGCCCGTGACCTGCAGGTTCTCGCATTTCAGGAACAGCTTCTCGGCGCCGATTTCCGACGACTCGCGCGCGAGCGGCACGATGGGCGTCCGGCGGATGTAGCTGGGCAGCGCCGCACGCGCGGCCTCGATATCTTGCAGCTGAATCAGCTCGGTCATTGTCGGCAAGGGCGAGAAAGAAGAGTGGAGCCGGAGGCCCCTCACTCTCACCGATTGGACGCCGCCTGTCCACTCGCCGTTTCGGATATCGCGGCCTCGCGTCGGATGACGCGCTGGCGCATCATCCGTTCGACCGCGACCGAAAGGCCCGCCGGCTCGAACACCGGAAGGGAGCAGATCTGATTGGCGCAGGCGAAGGCAACCGCCGTCTCGAACTCCGGATACTCGACATCCGGGTTGGGCAAGGGGCCTTCGCGCTTGTCCCACCAATCCAGACGCCGGTAGTGGATCGGCAACCGCCGGGCCTCGGCATGAAGGGCCTGGGCCTTCGGATCGTCCTTGCGCCCGACGATGGTGATGTGCGCCGGCTCGACGGCGAGCGCCTCGTCGGCGCTCATCACACCGATCAGGAAGCGGCGCAGGTTGGCGATGGCATCCGACGTCAAGTAACGCATCGTGTGCTCCGCCATCGCGCGATAGCGCTCGGCGCCGTGGATACGGTTCAGCAGGTTGGCGAAATGGGCGAGCCGTATGTTCTCGTCCACGTTCAGGAAAGGCTTCAGGAACACGCCGGTTTGAGCCGGCGCCGTCTTGGATGTGATGAAGCCGCCATCCGCGTTCTTGAATGTGGCGGCAATGAAATCGCCGGCCTCGGCGGCGACCTGAAGCCACTGCCGATTACCGGTCGCGCCGTAAAGATCGAGCGCGGCCCGGCCCATGGCCAGTGTATCGCCCAGGAACGGACCGCCCCTGTCGGCCGCGCCATGGCGAAAGCCGCCGCCCGGGAGCGACCGGTTGGCGCGCACCCAGCGCGCCGCCGTCAGCGCCGTCTCCAGGAGCTTGCGATCTTGAGTGACGTTGTAGAGCGCGACAAGGCCCAAGACCGCCCAGCCGTTTTCCCGCGCATAAAGGTTCCTGTCGATCCCGGGCATCCGGCCAAAGCTGCGCCGCTCGGCGGCCGTCATGGCATAGAACGTCTTGCCTTCGGTCTCCTTGTCGACGTCCGCGTCCTGACTGGCGTGGAAGGCCCCCTCCGGGCTCAACAGAAATGTCGCGAGGTAGCCGGCGATGCCGCGCGCGGCCTTCAGGTATCTGTCCTCGCCGAACAGCGCATAGGCCTGTGCGTAGATACGCAGGCTCTGCGACTGAAACCACATGATCTTCTCGTAGTGGGGCGCCGACCAGTCCCGCTCATGGGAATACTGATAGATGCCACCCCATTCCTCGTCGATCAGGGCAAGGGCCGCGTCGAGCGAGGCCCGCGCGCGCTTCTCGAAATGCGTATCCCCGGCCCGCACCCGATCGAACGCATAATCGAGGCTATCGGGATGCAGGAACTTCAGGTGTTTGCCCCAGCCGCCGTGTTTGGTGTCGTAGACCTTCTCGTAAATGTCGAGGATGTGGGCGCGCTGGGCCTTGCTCAGGAATGTCGAGGCCGACGTCTCGAACTCCGGCGCGTGCCGGACCGAGGGGTCCGGCGAGGGGTCCTTGGTGATCGCATAGAGGATCGAGGCCATGCGCAATGGCGGGATGAAACCCGGGATCTTGACGATCTCGGTGCCCCCGGCATCGAACACAACAGTGGCCGGCCACCCGAAGTCGGCGTAGCGGCTGCCCAGGTCGGGGTTGGCGTCCTGGTCGACCCGCACCGGGATGTAGCTCTCCCTGATGAGCTTCACCACTTCCGGATGGCGGTAGGTGATCTCCTCCATCACGTGGCACCAGTGACACCAGACGGCTTCGAGATCGAGCAGCACGAAGCGCTTCTGGGCCTTGGCCTTGTCGAAGAGGTCGGCGCTCCAGCCACGCCAGGCGATGGGCTCAGCGGCAGCACCCGGAATGGGCACGATGAGAAGCGCGATGACAAGACATGCGAGCCTCAGGACTGTCATGGAAGCTGTCCTCGAGCAGGCCGAATAGTCGCCCACGTGATACGAGACCGCTGCCCCATATCCTAATGACAAAGATGCTCGTGCAATGACAGTTGCGTGAGCCACCTGCCGCAGCGGCAGCGCTGGAGCTGCGCGGCATCCGTCACGATTCCGTTGCCTTGCAGGAACATGCTGGTCGACCGCTGCCACTGCGTCCAACGCAGACCCAGCAAGATACGGCCCGGCGCTGTTTTATTGAGCTTCGACCCATTCCGGTCATCTTTGCGTTGCAACATCTAACCTCTCGATATCTGATATCTGACTTGTAACGGCCACAAACCTGCCACGAAATTGTCTGAAATGCAGTCGATGGCATCTCTTCGCACGCCCGCTCGCAAACCTCGCCGGATCCAACTCTTCCACCAGAAAATCTCTATCCTTCTGATTTTCTTGATGTCTTTCAGCCTCTTCATGGCGGTTTACACTCCTGCACATGGCGTCGGAGAGAACCAATCATGCGGTGGCGTGGCCCGCATTATCGGCAGCGTCATGTGTGACGAAGGTCTCTGGTGCGACCTCGCGCCGAACAATTGCCCCTACGAGGATGCGCCCGGGAAATGCGTTCGCGTTCCGGAGCCAGGCACATGTCCGTCGGTGTCCAGGCCGGTCTGCGGTTGCACGGGAACGACCTACGCGAACGATTGCCAACGGCTCATGGCCCGCGATCAGAAGGACTATGACGGCCAGTGCCGCCCGCAGTAGGCCGCACGTCGATTGCTCCAATTTGGACAAGGCCGGTGTCACGCCATCGTCAAGAAGAGTGACGGTTGGTGGCTGGCGCCTTGCGCGAATCTCGACGTATGTGGGGGCGATCCGTCTCTAGAGCATGGCGCAAATCGGAATGATCGCGACAGGCGCTAGTTCAGCCGGCCTTTCAAGCCTTGCAGAAAGTCCGCGACGTCGCCGTGCTTCTCGGCGGCGCCGGGTAGCTCGAGAAACTCCTCAAGGCCGTAAACAGCGGCCTTCAAGTTTCCGCTCCGGGCTTGGAGAACGGCCAGGTCGAGACGCAGGTCCCCCTGCGCCGGCGCAAGCAAAACCATGGTCTCGATGACCTTCAGCGCGCGGTCGGCCTTCCCGCCGCGCAACGCATTCAGCCTGATGTTGTTCTGAAGACTCAACAGAATGTCGCGATTGCCCATCTGGCGGCAATGGCTCAGGTCGGGATCGACGTCATCGCCGTACATCTCCTGCAGACGGCGATACTGCGCCTCTTCATCGAGGATCTGCGCCGCGTTGAATGGGTCGAAGACCGCACTCTCGTCTTGCCAGCTCAGCCGGACCAGGAAATGAGAGGGAAAATTGACGCCCACCGCGTCCCAGCCCTGTGACCGGGCCGTGTGAATGCACAGGATGCCGAGAGCGATCGACAAGCCCCTGCGTCGATCGATGACGCTCATCAGGTTGGCGTTCAGCATGTCATCGCAGGTGTCGGCATCGCCCGAATACCCGTGCTGATCGAAGATCACGGCACGGATTGCATCCACCTTACCGCTGAGTCCGGCTGCTCCATGGACTATGGAGCCGAGGTCTTCGGCCAAAGCCATCATGTGGCGTCGGTAGTCGTCGATCCGGCCTTCCGGCCGGTCAAGCGCGGCCAGCACAAGAGCCGTCTCCACTAAGTCGATCTCCTCATCGGCCATCGTTCCGACCTCCCTGAGTAAGGACAAGAACCGTTCCCGATCAGTCACTGTGAACCCCCCGGTATCAACTTTCTCTCGAATCTGCATATCCACCTCGTCACGACCGTCGGTTGTCTGTGCCGCGGACTAAGTGTTGGAAGGCGGGAGCTGGCGTGCGACCGGCCTCGAAGAGGCGTGGGACGTGCAGCCCAACCGGGCAAAGCCGACTGAAGGACGCCCGTTCGTCCCGCCTCGGCTCCGTCAGAACAGGACGTCGTCACCGTTGAATCTGGCCATAAGTCTCTCCATGCCCGCGGCCCGATCTGGGCCGGAACTGCTGCCAACCTCCATTGGTCGCGAGCGACGATGAAAAGGTTCAACGGACCTCGTTGCGCAAACGGGCAAGCGCGAGTGCAGATTTCAGCGGGAGGAGGACTCAGCCTTGAAATTAAAATTTTTCAATGATAATTTATTGTTCTACGATAAATTATGTGGCTTGGAGTGGCTGACAACCGCAGAAGGGGAGTTGGTGATGACCGAAAGCGGAAACCGGGATGTGGTCCCGGCTCGCATCCGGAAACTGGCGCGCATCGCGGAGATCTCCGCGCTTCTGGGTATGACCGTGCTCTGCGGATCGGCCGCCTACTTGGCAGGGCTGATGCTCACCAGCAGCGCCGAAATCGATGTCTATCTCGAGCAGGAGCTGCTTCCCAAGGGTGTAACGGCCACCGTGACACCATTCGTCAGAACGGTCGCTTACGCTCTCGCAATGGTGCCCTTCCTCGTTGGGCTGTACGCCTTGGGCCGGGCGCGCCAGCTCTTCCAAGGGTATCGTTGCGGCGAGGTCTTCACGTCCAGTGCTGCAAAGCGGCTGAGCACCGTCGGCTGGGCGGTCTTTGCACTGGCTCCGGTTTCTATTTTGACCAAGTCGATTGCTCTCCTGACGATGACCTGGCTGAATGCACCGAAGGCGAGATACTTCGGCATAGGGCTGGAACAGACCGATATCTTCGCCATCGTATTCGGGCTTCTGCTGGTCGTCGTCGGTCACATCCTGCACGAAGCCGCACTCATCGCCGAAGAAAACAAGTCGTTCATCTGACCCCTGTCATGCCGATTGTCGTCACGCTGGACGTCATGCTCGCAAAGCGCAAGATGCGCTCCAAGGAGCTGGCCGAACGCGTCGGCATCACGGAGCAGAACATCTCTCTGTTGAAGTCGGGCAAGGTCAAAGGCGTACGGTTCGAGACCCTCGCGAAGATCTGCAAGGTGCTGGACTGCCAACCCGGCGACCTCCTTGTCTTCGAGCCATCAGAAGAGAATGAGCGAGGGAACCGCTAGGCGCAGACGACCGCAGCAAGGACCGACAGGCTGGGTCTATATCCGACCAAAGCAGCCAATCGACATACCGCACCCACCGAGGCCAAAAGTCCAACCTCGCCACACCTGCTCGTTTGCGGTGGCTGCCGATTACTGGGTATCGAGCCGCGCAAGCACATAGTCGCGCAGCACCACGGCGCTGTTGCGCGTGGTGTCCCGCGCAGCGAAGACGAATGTCACGGGTTGTGCCCGACAAAGACCGATGAACTCGCGGATGGCCTCAGGCTCGGCGGCATCGAGCTCGGCCAGATAGCGCGTGCGGAACTCGGGCCAGCGCTCCGGCACGTGACCGTACCAGCGTCTCAGCTCCGAGCTTGGCGCCAGGTCCTTGGACCAGTGGTCGATATGGGCCGCATCGCGACGCAGCCCGCGCGGCCAAAGCCGCTCAACGAGCAGGCGCAGGCCATCGTCGGGTGCCGGTGCCTCATAGGCCCGTTTCAATCGTATCCGGGGAAGGTGCGGCTTCGGCATCTCATCAGGCCCGTAGCAGCTTTCGACGCCGATGTCGCCCGGTGGAGCGAAGCTGAGAAGCCGGCAAGGGCGGCGGCGAAAGGCCGCCGCCCGCTCTCGGACCGGGCGCCTAGCCGAGCGTCGCCGGATCCTTGTGCTTGATCTTGGTCCAGCTCTTCTCGGCCTTGTTGATGTTGCCGGGGACGTCCTTGAGCCAGGTCTTCTGAATCTCGGCATTGAGGTTCAGATAGAGCTTGCCGTCGACGATCTTCCAGTAGCGCGGATCGCCGTCGAACTTGGCCCCGACCGAGACGCCGAAGGCGCAATAGCCGCCAAAGGCCGGCACGTATTTCGCCGGGTTGGCCTTGAACGCCTTCATGTTGTCGGCGTTGGCGAAGCGATAGGTGGCGCCGCCATGGACGATTGCCAACTCGGCCGTTCCCTGAACCGGCTTGCCTTCGGTGAAGTAGGCGACCGGGTCGTAGCCATGGACGGCCACGCCGGGGCCCTTGAAGGTCTTGCCGGGGGCAACGTTGATCTCGGCCACGGCGAGGGCGTCCGAGGCCGCGCCACCGAGCACTGCAACCGTGGTCGCGGCCGCAATCGCAAAGACAGTGAACTTGCTCATTTGATGTCTCCTTTCGAGCACTCGTGGTCCGCGGCAGGGATGGGGTTCACGTTCGGATCGCCACACCGTGATCGCGCCCTCGCCTGCCGCTCGTGCTAAAATGGCGGGCCAAGCAGAGATAACCATTGCAGGGCGTCCGGAAGAGGAATCCGATCGTCCGTCAGCCTGCGAAACGGGACATTTTCCATGGACGTGCTGAGCGACATCCTCAACGCGCTGCGCTTTGAGAGCTGCCTCTATTTCACCACCGATTTCAGACCGCCCTGGGGCCTGAGCGTGCCGGCCTACCGGAATGTGGCTCGCTTTCATGTGGTCATGAGCGGCGAATGCTGGATCAGAGTGGGATCGGACGGCGCACCGCAACAGCTCCATACGGGAGACGTCATCCTGATCCCGCACGGCGCGCCTCACACCATGTCGGACGTGCCGCAGCGGCCGGTCGTGGACGTCAGCGACGTCCTGCGCGATCGCGGCCTCGATGCCCAGGGCTGCCTCGTCTATGGCGGGCTCGATGAAGAGGGCGCGACGCGCCTGGTCTGCGGTCACTTCGAGTTCGACGAGGTGGAGCACCCGCTACTGAATGCGCTGCCCTCTCAAATCTTCGTTCGCAACGAGGGCGCGCGTCCGCAGAGCCGGCTGGACCCGATCCTGCGCCTCATTGCCGAGGAAGCGCAAAACTCCCAGTCCGGCGGCGATTTCGTCTTGAGACGTCTGACAGAGGTGCTTTTCGTGCAGACCGTGCGCCACTGGAGCGGCGAGAGCCGTAGCCTCGAGCACGGCCTGCTCGCAGCCATTGCGGACCGCCATATCGGCCGAAGCCTGAGCGCGATCCACGGCCGGGCGGACGAAAGGTGGACGGTGGACACATTGGCACGCGAGGCCGGGCTCTCCCGCACGGTCTTCGCCGAGCGCTTCCGCGATCTGGTCGGGCAATCGCCCCTGCACTACGTCACGTCGTGGCGCATGCAACGGGCCCGTCTGCTGCTGAAGGAATCCGACTTCTCGATCGACAGAATCGCTTACGAGGTCGGCTACCAATCGCCTGCCGCCTTCGCCCGCGTGTTCCGCCGCACGACCGGGCAGACACCCGGCTCGGTCCGCCGCGCGGCGCATCAGCCCGAATTGCAGTAGCAATAGAGCCTCGCCGCCCTCCTTACTCTATCTCGGCTGCAACGCTCCCGGTACGCTCCGCCAGCCTTCGCCCCGCAGCCCGCAAGTCGTAGTGTCGGTCGATCAAGCCGTTGCGAGGATGGTAGGAGCGGTCGATATCGGCAAAGGTGTCAAGCTGGACGGTCGTCGCCTTGAGGTCGTGTGCGACCGAGAGCACGGCCTCGACGCGGTCGGCGATCACCGCATCGTCGAAATTCGCCACTGCCGGGTTCTCGTTCGCGAGACGGACGTTCGCCGCAGCGCGCATACCCCCGGCCAGCGCGAAGGCGTCGATCTCGATCAGGCGTGCCGCCACGTCGTCGCCGAGATTGATCTGGAACACCGGTCCGGCAACCGAATTACCGAGCCCTGACGTCTGCAGCGCAGCGGCGACCGTGTCGCGGTCGTCCCATTTGAAGCCGAAGCTGACGCTGTGCGCGAATCTCGAGCCCTCCTTGGGCTCGTGCGCCGAGGAATGGAACTTGCCGATATAGAGCGGAACCCCTTCGATGGGCTCGAGCGCGGCGAGGGGAACGCGGACGTCCGAGAGATCGTTCTCGGCGGTGACCACCTCGAAAGCGTCCAGCATGTCGGCCGCCTCGCGAACGGACGCCCACGCCTCCGCGCCGGGCACGCCTGTGCAGAATAGCGTGAAGGAGCAGCCGACGGCATGGAAGTCGGCCATGCGGACCCGGCCTGCCGGGTCGAGCAGGTCGCCGAGCGGCGTGCGCAAGCGGGCAAGGCCCATCTGCCACAGACGCGCCAGCGTGTAGTCGTTGCGGCAGCGCTTGCGCGAGAACTCCTCCATCGGACCGTTGTAGGGCAGATCGACAGCCTCGGCCCAGGCATGGCGCAGATGCACGGTGAGCGGCAGGGCCACACCGTTCGCCGCCTCGGGACGCGGCGCAAGACTGCTATCAGCGGGCAGCTCCCTGCCCTCGGTCGGCACGACCCTGAGCCCGTGCGTGTCCTCATAGACATCGACGAGGACGTAGCTGAACTTACCCCTGTCGTCGCGACCGAACTCGGCGGTCGGCTCCACGCGATAAAGCTCGGCATAGTCCTGGCGGATGAAGCTCGTCGACGGCAGGCAGTAGAGCCGGGTGCCGCGATAGCGGTTGTAGAAGAACTGGTGGACGTGGCCGGAAAACACGGCCTCGACCTCATGCCGGGCGATCAGATCGAGGAACCAGGTCCGGCCGGGCTGCTCGTAATTGTCGTAATGGGTCGGCTCGCCCGGCGTGTCGATGAAGGGCGGGTAGTGCGAGAACAGAAAGACCCGCTTGCCTGCATTCCGAGCCAGGTCCGCCTCCAGCCAGTCGCGCTGCTGCGCCTCGGCTTCGCTGCCCAGATTGACGAGCGAGGAATTCATCACCACGAAATGACAGCCACCATGATCGAAGGCGTAGTGGTCCGCCCCGAAGAAACGCTCATAGAGCGCGACCGCCTCGTCGGTGACCGGGCCGGCCGGCGATCCGACGAAGGGCTTGTCACCGACATCATGGTTGCCGGGCACATAGCGGAGGTCCGGCTTGAGAGGCTCGAGAATGTCGAGCGCTTCGTTGCAGGCCGCCTCGTAGGTCGGCAGATGCGGCAGCGGGTGCACGACATCGCCGAGGTGCACGGTGAAGTCCCGCGGGTGCTGAGCGATGGCGTGCGCGGCGAAGCGGGCCCTGTCGTTGGCGCGGTCGTTGACCGGGAAGGGGGACGACTCGTCGCCGCCGGGCGGACGAATATGCGTGTCGGTCACGATCGCAAACGTGAACAGCGGCATACGGGCAGGCTCGCTCGACATCACTCAACGGTCCTTCTCAACGGCGTCAACCTTCGGAGAGGGCGGGCGTGACCCTGCCCTTCAAGCGCTGCCACGTCATCAGGCCAACCGTGAGCGCCGTCAAGCCCCAGAAAAAGATGCAGATGCCGCTGCGGAAGAAGATCGAGAAGTCGCCGCGCGAAAGCAGCAGCGACTGGCGGAAGTTGTCCTCCAGCAACGGCCCCAGAATGAACGCGATCAGGAATGGCGCCGCCGGGATGCCCAAGAGCCGCATGCCGTAGCCGACCAGTCCCATGACCATCATGACCAGGACATCGAAGATCGTGTTGTTGATGGCGTAGGCGCCGAAGACACACAGGATGAGCACGACCGGGAACAGGATCTTGTGCGGCACGTCGGCGATGCGGGCGATGGCGCGGATCGAGAGCTTGCCCACGATGCAGAGATAGGCCGAGCTCAGCATGATGCCCATGAAGAGCGCATAGATCAGGTTGATGTTCTCCTGGAACATCAGCGGTCCGGGCCGGAGGCCGTGGATCATGAAGGCGCCAAGGATGATGGCGGTGATGATGTCGCCGGGCACGCCGAGGGCCAGGAGCGGGATCAGCGTGGCGCCGGCGACGCGGTTGTTGCCGGACTCGGCCGCGGCAACGCCCTCGAGCTCGCCCTTTCCGAAGTTGCCGGGGGTCTTCGACGTGCGCCTGGCCTCGCTATAGGAGAGAAAGGCCGACGGTGCGCCGCCGATACCCGGAATGGCGCCGAGCACGACGCCGATGAAGCTGCCACGGATGATCGTCTTCAGGCTCTTGCGATAGTCCGCAAAGGTCGCGTGCTTGCCGGCCAGGCTCGAATGCTCCAGCGCCCGCTCGCGCCGCGCGAAGAAGGCAATGATCTCGGGCAGGGCGAAGAGACCGATCAGGACAGGTATGAAGTTGAGGCCGCTCATCAGCTCGACTTGTCCGAAGATGAAGCGGTTGGTGCCATAGACCAGATCGAGCCCGACGACGGAGAGGATCAGGCCGAGACAGGCCGAAGCCAGCCCTTTGAGCAACATGTCGCCGGAGACGCCGGCAATGATCGTAAGCGCGAACACGATCAGCGTGAAGAACTCCGGTGAGCCGAAGCGGAGCGCGAAGCCGGCCAGGATGCCGGCGAAGAGGATCAGCGACAGGTTGGAGATGAAGTCCGCCGTGCACGAGGCATAAAGCGCCATGTCCAGCGCGCGCCGCGCCTCGCCCTTCTTGGAGAGCGGATAGCCGTCCAGCGCCGTGCAGGAGGCCGCGGGCGTGCCCGGCGCATTGATCAGAATGGCGGTGATCGAGCCGCCATAGAGACCGCCCTTGTAGACACCGAGCAGCAGCAGAATGCCCGTGACCGGCTGCATGGTGAACGTGAAGGGCAGCGCGAGCGCCACACCCATGGGCGTGGTCATCCCCGGAATGGCCCCCATGGTGGTCCCGAAGACGACGCCGATGAATAGGGCGACGGCATTCTCGACGGTGGCGAAGAGCGCGAAGGCGTTGGTGATGACGTCCCACATGGCGGTGGCCTCCCTGTCAGACCAAGATGGGTTCGAGGACGCCGGCAGGGATCGGCACCTGCGCCGCCTTGGTGAAGAAGAGATAGAGCAGGAGCGGCACGCCGACGGCGACCGGGGCGACGATCATCGGACGGCGCTCCCCGGCCA
Organism: Hyphomicrobiales bacterium; assembly: GCA_022361215.1. GTDB lineage: Bacteria > Pseudomonadota > Alphaproteobacteria > Rhizobiales > Methyloligellaceae > JAKSBI01. Next base: position 12,744 of record JAKSBI010000078.1, read on the forward strand.
GGAGCATGTAGGCGGCGAGCGCCAGCGCGCCGGCGAGCACGAAGCCGAGCGGTTCCAGGACCATGTAGAGCACGAACAGCAGCACGATCGCCGCCAGCGCCCTGAACGGCGTGGCGTCCGACCCGACGGCAGCGCTCTCAACGTCTCGATCGTCGGTCTTGCCGGAGCGTCGCTTGAGGACGATGCTTGCGACAATTCCGGCGCCGAACAACGACAGCGAGATGCAGATGATGCGCGGCCAGTAGGACGGCGACAGCGCGGCGAACTGCAGTTGGCTGGGCTCGTCGACACCCAACGGGATGAGGACAGCGACACCCAGGACACCCAGCACGAGCAACACGAGACCGGCGATCAGGTGTATGCGGTTCTCCTGCAACATGGGTGTCTCTCCTCCCAGACTGACATTCTTATGTTCCCGGTGGCTCCGATCCGCCGTGCCGTCTCAAGCGGCCTTGAGCTGATCGATGTCGAGATTGCGCGAATAGACAAAGGCATCGAGGCCCAGCCAGACCGCCGACTGGTCGCTGGTCACCTCGCTGGCCTGAACGGGCGGCCCATCCTCTGACGCTCTGAGCTGGTTGAGGGTCTCGCGCAGCCCTGCCAGATAGTCCGCCTGACGACCCGCCGATCCAGCCAGCAGCACCAATTCGGGATCGAGGATGGCGATCGCCGCATCGATGGCGTAGGCCATTTTCCGCCCGGCATCCCGGAACGCCTCCTGGACGGCCCAGTGCTCTGGCCCCGCAAGCTCTGCCATGGCACGCAGCTGCTCGCCGGGATCGTCGTCGGCCGCGGCCTCCGAAAGATCCTCCTCGGCCAGGCGCCGCAGCACCGAGGCGCCCGAGGCGACTGCATCGAGGCAGCCCCATCGCCCGCAGACGCATGGCGTCGTCTCGCCGCGGATCGGCAAATGGGCGATCTGGCCGACGGCATTCGCCTGGCCACGGGCGAGACGCCCGTCGATGACGACGCTGCCGCCAATACCGAGACCGTTGTTGATGAGCAGGACGTTCTGCTTGCCCACGGCAACGCCGCGCCGAAGCTCCGCCAACAGCAGAGCCACCGCCCGGCCCTCGACCCGCACCGGAATCGAGAGCGCCTTCGAGAGGATCTCGCCGACGGGCACGTCGCGCCATGCCAACGGCTCGGATCGGATCAACCTTCCGGTTTCCGGGTCCGCACGGCCGGCCACGGACGCGCCGCACCCCAGCAACCGAGAGGCATCGATGCGCGTCTCCCGGATCAGGTCCCGAGCCGCAGAGGCCACCGTCTCGAGCGCCCCTTCCGGATCGCTCAGGTCCAACGCCGCCACGTCGGCGCGGCCCACAATGTCGCCGCGGCAGTCGGCGACGCAGACCGAGCGAACATTGGCGGTGATGGCGACGCCGAGCACATAAGCGCCATTGGCATCGAGCTCGAGCCGCACATTGCGCCGCCCGACGCGGCCCTTGAGCTCGATTGTCGGCCCCTCCCGAAGCAGGCCCACATCGATCAGCTCGCGCGTGATGCGGGAAACGGCGGCGCCGGTCAGCCCGGTCTGCTGGGCGATCTCGGTGCGCGACAAGGCCCGGCTCTCGATGATCTGCTTAAGAACCAGATCCCGGTTCTGTCGGCGCAAATTGGCTGGCGATCCGGCTGACATCTGGGAAAAATCATTAATTGCTAAAAGTAATTAATTATTGTATCGAGCCGTGTCCTGTGTCAAGCTTCTTTCA
>JAKSBI010000431.1 GCA_022361215.1 Hyphomicrobiales bacterium
CTCGACTGCTCGGTGCACAGGAAATAGATCGCCTTGGCCACCTCCTCCGGCTCGCCCAGGCGGCGCATGGGGATCTGCTCCTCGACGATCTTCTCGGTGCCCGGCGACAGGATCGCGGTGTCGATCTCGCCCGGCGAGATGGCGTTGACGCGGATGCCGCGCGGCCCGAAATCGGCGGCCATCTCGCGGGTCAGCGACGCCAGCGCCGCCTTGGAGGTGGCGTAGGCCGCGCCCGCGAAGGGGTGCACGCGGCTGCCGGCGATAGACGTGACGTTGACCACGGCGCCTTGGGCCAGCTCCAGCTCGTCGATCAGGCCGCGGGCCAGGATGATCGGGGCGAAGAAGTTGATCTGAAAGACGGTCTGCCAGTCCGGCACGGTGGTCTCGACCGTGCCGAGCCGGGAGCCGCCCTCCCCCTTCGGCGAGATCGCGGCATTGTTGACCAACGCGTTCAGCCGGCCGCCCTGCGCTTTCAGGCGATCCTTCATCTCCTGCACCGCCTGCCTGGTGTTCTCGGTGTCCGCCAGGTCGAGCTGGATATGATCCTCGGGCCCGGCCTCCCAGGGACAGTCCTCCGGGAAGGGATGGCGCGAGCATGTGATCACCCGCCAGCCGGCGCTCGAGAAGCGCTTCACCGTGGCGTGCCCGATGCCGCGGCTGGCGCCGGTCAGGATCAGGGTCTTGCGGTCTTCGTTCGGAATGGCTGCCATGCTCAACAGACCCTAAGGATAGAGCCGCGTTCTGGACCAGGGCTCGGCCATGGCGCGGCGGCGGAAGACCACCCGGTCGTGCAGGCGAAACGGACGGTCGTGCCAGAACTCCATCTCGACCGGCAGCACGCGGAAGCCGGACCAGTAGTCCGGCCGCGGCACCTCGCCGATGCCGTATTTCGCCGTGTACCTGGCCACCGCCTTCTCCAGGGCGAAGCGGCTCTCGAGCGGCCGGGACTGCTGCGAAGCCCAGGCGCCGATGCGGCTGCCGCGCGGGCGGGTCGCGAAATAGGTGTCGGCCTCGGCGTCGCCGACGCGCTCCACTGGCCCGCGCACGCGCACCTGACGGCGCAGGCTCTTCCAATGGAAGCAGAGCGCCGCCTTGGGGGCCGCGGTCAGCTCGGCGCCCTTGGCGCTCTCGACGTTCGTATAGAAGACGAAGCCGCTCTCATCCGCGTCCTTGAGCAGGACCATGCGCAGGTTGGGCAGGCCGTCCGCGTCGACGGTCGCCAGAGCCATGGCGTTGGCGTCGTTGACCTCGTGCTCCCGCGCCTCCGCCATCCAGGTGCGGAAGAGCGCCAGCGGCTCCTCGGCGTCGACGAAATCGTCGGCCTGAGGACCGGCATAATAGCTGGGATCGTGCTTCTCGCTCATGACGCTCGGAACTCGAACTCCGGCATGGGTGCCCGCGCCCAACAGGCGAATCGCGCGTGCGTGTGTCGGGAACGGAACGCCCGTTTACCGTTTGCTCACCCTGATACCGCAAGATTCCCTTGTTTGGTAGTGCCTCGGCACATCGTCGAGCCCAGTTCAGATTGAGTCGATCTTGTCATGCGTACGTCCCAGTTTTCACCCGTTTTCCGTCCGAAACTCGCCTGCGCCGCGCTGCTTGCGGGCGCCCTGCTCGCCGGCCCGGCCGCGGCCGAATCGCCCGGCAAGCAACAGGCCACCGCCCTGGTCAAGCCACAGCTCGACCGCACCACGGAGGCCGTACGGCGCGAGCTGTCGCTGGCCGAGCTGCGGGCCAGGCTCGGCGCAGAGGATCACAGCGTCGCCCTGAAGGCCCTGCACCTCGCGCTCAACCGCATCAGCGACGGCGCCACCTTCGTCTGGCGCAAGCGCAGCCGCAGCCTGGTCGGCGTGATCCGCCCGACCAGCGCCTTCCGCAACGCCATCGGCCAGATCTGCCGTCACGTGGTCTACACGCTCTCCCTCGGCCGCTACCTGAAGCGCATCGAGGGCGTGGCCTGCCGCGAGATCAACGGCAGCTGGACGCTCTCCGGCTGAGGCGTCCGCAGGGATCGCGTTTGGCCCGCTCCCCCTCCCAACTGCCCCGCACCGCGTTGCGCTGGGGAGTTGGGAGGGGTCGAGCCAGCCCGGATCGGCCCTTCAAACGGCGTCCGACGCCACCCGATAGCGGCGAAATCCGGCGCCGGGATTGGCGCTGGACCGCGCGCGGCATTACTGTAGGATGCGCCGCGCGCGGGACGAGCGGGCATCCGCCCATACGGGTGCCGGCGGGGTACTGGGAGTCCGAAGAGGGTCGATCATGGAAGCTGGCAATTTGATGGCGGGCAAGCGCGGCCTGATCATGGGCGTCGCCAACAACCGCTCGATTGCCTGGGGCATCACCAAGGCCTGCGCCGACAATGGCGCCGAGATCGCTCTGACCTATCAGGGCGAGGCCCTGAAGAAGCGGGTCGTGCCGCTGGCGGAGCAGATCGGCTCGTCGATGATCCTGCCCTGCGACGTCACCGACCCGGCGAGCATGGACGGCGTCTTCGACGAGCTCGGGCGCGCCTGGGGCAAGCTCGACTTCCTGGTGCACGCCATCGCCTTCTCCGACAAGGACCAGCTCGACGGCCGCTATGTGGACACCACCGAGGAGAACTTCTCGCAGACGCTGATGATCTCCTGCTACTCGTTCACGGCGCTGGCCCGGCGTGCCGAGAAGCTGATGCCCGACGGCGGCTCGCTCCTGACGCTCACCTATTACGGCTCGGAGAAGGTGGTGCCGCGCTACAATGTCATGGGCGTCGCCAAGGCCGGGCTCGAGGCCAGCGTCCGCTACCTGGCCGTCGACCTCGGCAACGCCAACATCCGCGTCAACGCCGTCTCCGCCGGCCCCATCAAGACGCTGGCGGCCTCGGGCATCAGCGACTTCCGCTACATTCTGAAGTGGAACGAGCTGAACGCGCCCCTGAAGCGCACGGTCTCCATCGAGGACGTGGGCGCGGCGGCGCTCTACCTGCTGTCCGATCTGAGCCGCGGCGTGACGGGCGAGATCCATCACGTGGATTCCGGCTATCACGTGGTCGGCATGAAGGCCGAGGACGCGCCCGATATTTCCGTGGTGAAAGACTGAGTATCCGTAAGAGAGAGTTCGATGACTGAAGGCAACCGCGTCGTCACCCTCGCGCGCCGCCCGGTCGGCATGGTCGAGCCGGACGATTTTTCCATTGAGGACGCCCCACTGCCCGAGCCCGGCGAGGGCGAGTTCCGGGTGAAGGTCTCCCACGTCTCGCTCGATCCGGCGATGCGAGGCTGGATCAGCGAGGGGCGCTCCTACGTACCGCCCGTGAAGATCGGCGCCGTCATGCGGTCGTTCTCGGTCGGCGTGGTCGATGCATCGAACCATCCCGACTACGGCCCCGGCGACGCCGTGACGGGCCTCTTCGGCGTGCAACATTACGCGGTCTCCGACGGCACGCGTGTCGCCAAGGTGGACATGAGCCAGGCGCCGCCCGAGCGCTGGATCGGCGGCCTCGGCATGCCGGGCACCACCGCCTATTTCGGCCTGCTCGAGATCGGCAAGCCGAAGGAAAGCGAGACGGTCGTGGTCTCCGCCGCCTCGGGCGCGGTCGGCTCCATCGTCGGACAAATCGCCAAGATCAAGGGCTGCCGCGCGGTCGGTATCGCGGGCGGCCCGGAGAAGTGCCGCGCCGTGGTCGACGAGCTCGGCTTCGACGCCTGCGTCGACTACAAGGCCGGGAACCTGGCCGGCGACCTGCGCGCGGCCTGCCCGGACGGCATCGACATCTTTTACGAGAACGTCGGCGGCGAGATCTTCGACGCGGCACTGGCGCAGATGAACCTGTTCGGCCGCATCCCGGTCTGCGGCATGATCTCCCTGTACAACGCCACCGAGCCCCAGCCGGGCCCCTACAATATGCGCTCGATCCTGGTGAACCGGCTGACCGTGCGCGGCTTCATCGTCTTCGACTTCATCGACCGCTACGCGGAAGCCATCGCGCAGCTCGGCACATGGAACGCCGAGGGCCGGCTGAAGATGCGCGAGGACGTGCGCGAGGGCGGCGTGGAGGCATTCCCCGAGGTGCTCAGCCTGCTCTACACCGGTGGCAACAACGGCAAGCTGGTGCTGAAGCTCTGACCCAATGCGCAACGGCACCACGATCTACTTCGTCCGCCACGGGCAGACCGACTGGAACGCCGAGTGGCGGCTGCAGGGCCAGCTCGACATTCCGCTGAACGAGAAAGGGCGCGGCCAGGCACGGCGCAA
>JAKSBI010000015.1 GCA_022361215.1 Hyphomicrobiales bacterium
AAACTCTAGTTGAGCCGTTCTGCGCCGGGCGGCACCAGCGCCCCGTTGGCGGCGTCCCAGCGCCACAGCGCATCGTTGGTCAGATGCGTCCCGCCCCACCAGCGGTCGATGGTCGCGTGCCGGGCATAGTCCTCGCGGCCGGCCAGCACCTCGTTGCCGATCACGGTCAGGCGGACTTCCGCATCCAGATAGCTCTGCCAGTCCTCTTGTTTCATCTCGGGCCGGAAGGGGCCGGCGTCGAGACCGTCCAGCAGCGGCGAGGGCTCGGACGCCAGGCCGTCGAGCCTGTCCCAGAAGCTCCAGTCGCCCATGAAGGCGGCCTCCTCCTGGGCTTGCACGGCGCCGAACAGGTCCCGCGGCCGCGCAATCCCTGAGCGGATGGCCTTCAGGATCTCGCGCTCGGTCCGCGACAGGCCCGATTTCGTCGACGGCAGCTCCTCGAGCAGGCGGCGCACCGCCGACTTCAGGAAGGGCAGGGGGCTCAAATCCTCGTCGAGCAGCGCGTGCCAGGCCTCGGGCGTCGGCTGGCGCAGCGCCTCCCAGGCGCGCTTGGCCAGCGCCACCTGCTGATCGAAGACCGGCTCCTCCAGCTCCGCCAGCTTGCCGATGGTCTCCGGCGTCTGCCGTCCCAGGAAATCGTCTGCCTGCACCAGGTAGAGCTGCGCCTCGGCCTTCGGCTCCCGTCCGAACCAGTCCAGGATTTGAATGAGCTGAAGCTGATCGTAAAGATCGTGCTCGAACCAGAGCACGACGCGGTCGAAGACCGAAGCCTGCGCCAGGCCCCGGTCGCGCGCGGCGAAAGCGTCCTCCAGCGCGTCCCTGGAGCCCCAGCCCTTGGCCGCGAGAAAGTCGGCCCTGAGCCGGGAGAGCTCCGCCAGATCCTGCGTCTCGGGGACCGGGCCGTCATGCAGCACGTCGCGCCAGGGCAGCACCTCGGCCCCCTGTACGGTCTTGCGCAGAAGCTCGCCCGCGACGTCGCCATTTGTAATGATCAGATCCATGTTTCTCTGTTCCCGAATTGGGGTCCCTAACCGCGGCCGCGATAGGCCGGCACGTCCTGGTCCGGCAGCCAGACGCCCTTCGGCAGCTCGCCCCATTGCCAGAACACGTCGATGGGAATACCGCCGCGCGGATACCAGTAGCCGCCGATGCGCAGCCAGGCGGGCGCGATCTCGTCGACGATACGCTTACCGATGGACACGGTGCAGTCCTCATGAAAGGCGCCGTGATTGCGGAAGGCGCCGAGATAGAGCTTCAGCGATTTTGACTCGAGCAGCCAGTCCCTGGCCACATAATCGATCACCAAATGGGCGAAATCGGGTTGGCCCGTGACCGGGCAGAGCGCCGTGAACTCGGGGCAGGTGAAGCGCGCCACATAGGCCGTATCGGCCTGCGGATTGGGTACCCGGTCGAGCCGTGCCTCCTCGGGCGACGCCGGCAGAGGCGCCTCTCGGCCGAGCTGGGTCAGGTCTGTGGGCTTGTCCGCCATCGCAGGGTCAGGTGCCGATCCTCTTGCTGCCGTTTCCGTGACAGGTATCGCGCGGGAACGCAAGTCAGGGAATCCCGATCAGCTTGTGGCTCTGCAGGCTGAGGCCCCAGCGCGGGTGGCCCAGGCAATAGGCCAGCGCCGCCTCGGTGTTGCGCGCCCGCTCGGCGCTGTCCATCGGTTGCAGCAGGAAGTGCCGGAAGGCCAGGCCCTCGAACCGGCCCGGCTCCAGCCCGTTCTGAGGAAACACCAGCTTCAGCTCGTCCCCCGAGGTCTGCACCAGCGGCGCCCCGGCCTTGGGGCTGACGCAGATCCAATCGATCTCGCGCGGCACCGGCAGCGTCCCGTTGGTCTCGATGGCCACCTCGAAGCCGGCGCCATGCAGTGCGTCGATCAGCGCCGGGTCCACCTGCAGCATGGGCTCCCCGCCGGTCAGCACCACGAGGCACCGGGCGCCGCCCCCGTCCCAAGCCTCCGTGCACGCAGCGGCCAGCGCCACCGCCGTCTCGAAGCGCCCGCCGCCGGGCCCGTCGGTGCCGACGAAGTCGGTGTCGCAGAAGCGGCAGACGGCGTCCGCGCGGTCCGCCTCGCGCCCGCTCCAGAGATTGCAGCCGGCAAAACGGCAGAAGACCGCCGGCCGGCCCATCTGAGCGCCTTCGCCCTGGAGCGTGAAATAGATCTCTTTGACCGAATACATGCTATTGGCGTGGCGGGTCTTTTCGCGGCAGGCGGCCGCCATCCCGCACCTTGAATGGCTGTACGCGGTACAGGCGTCCCCGCAAATCGTCAAGGTAAGGCTGTCGGATTGCATGCGCGGCGCATCGGCTGTTTGATAGCGCCGGTATGGGCAACAGCGGTTGGTCGACGGATCTGTGAACGGTCACCCTGCGAAACACGGAGTGCTCGTCATCGCATCGCAACAGCAACGGTCGGCGTCTGGCGGCGGCGACGCGCCGGTCCTCGGCATGCGGCACTGCAAGGCGCCGAATGCACCTTTCGACCGGTCGACGGGAGCGCCGTCATGAGCGTGCACGATCAGGCCGCGGCCGACACCACCGGCGGGGCCGCCTCGCCGGAGGCGGGCGGCTCGCCCGTCGGCTTCGCCGAGGCCCTGCGCGTCTGGGCCCGCATCGGCTGCCTGTCCTTCGGCGGGCCGGCC
>JAKSBI010000860.1 GCA_022361215.1 Hyphomicrobiales bacterium
ATCAGGACGACGAGACCGGCTCCACCAACCAGTTCCTGCCGTCCCAGGGCACGTTGCTCGACAACGTCAACGGCACCATCCCGGTGAGCCGCTTTACCGGCGAGCCGGATTTCGAGGCCTTCGACCGGACCACCTACGCCATCGGCTATCTCTTCGAGCATCGGCCCAACGATGTCTGGACGATCCGCCAGAACGCCCGCTACGACACCCTCGACGTGGACTACGAGACCGTGTTCGGCGGCGGCCTGGCGGCCGATCTGCGAACTCTCAATCGGTTCAGCTTCACCGCCCTGGGCAAAACCGATCTGTTCACCATCGACACCCACGCCCAGGCCAAGTTCACCACCGGGGCGGCGGAGCACACCTTCCTCGTCGGCGTCGACTACCAGTATTACGACGTGAGCGACACTCAGGGCTCCGGCGGCGTGGCGCCCATCGACATTTTCAATCCGGTCTATGGCGCCCTCGTCACACGACCTGCCCTCTTCACCGACACGACCATCGTCCAGAAGCAGGTCGGCATCTATGCGCAGGAGCAGCTCAAGCTGTTCGACCGCCTGGTCCTGACCCTGGGCGGCCGCCAGGACTTCGTGTCCTCCGAGCTCGAGAACCGGCTCGCATCGACGACGACGGACCAGGACGACAGCGAGTTCTCCTGGCGGGCCGGCGCGGTCTACCTGTTCGACGGCGGCCTGGCGCCCTATGCCAGCTACACGCGCTCGTTCCTGCCGATCGTGGGGACCGACAGGAACAGCACCCCCTTCGTGCCGGAGACCGGCGAGCAGTACGAGGCCGGGATCAAGTACCAGCCGCCGGGCTCGAACAGCTCTGTGACCGTCTCCGCGTTCCATCTGACGCGCCAGAACGTCCGGACGACCGACCCGAACGATCCGTTCAATCAGATTCAGACCGGCGAGGTCCGCTCCAAAGGCATCGAGATCGAGGGCATCGCCAGCCTCGCCTCCGGCCTGGACCTGATCGCCAGCTACAGCTTCCAGGACGTCGAGATCACGAAGAGCAACAGGGGCGATCAGGGCAACAGGCCGACGAGCGTGCCGGAGCACCTGGCCTCGCTGTGGCTCGACTACACCATCCAGGACGGGCCGCTCGCCGGGTTGGGCTTCGGCGCCGGCGTGCGCTACAAGGGGTCGACCTTCGGCGACGCCGCCAATACGCTGGAGGTGGACGACTACGTGCTGGTCGATGCCACCGTCCACTATAGCTGGGAGAAGTTCAGATTCGCGGTCAATGCGGAGAACGTGTTCGACAACAGGCATGTCGCCGGCTGCTCCGGCGTCAACGCCTGCTTCTACGGCGTGGACCGTACGGTCAAGGCCAGCCTGCGCTATCGGTGGTGATCGATGGATCGTTGACGGGCGCTTCGGGCGGCACCGGTAAGGACCGGGAGGCTTGAGCGCCCTGCGGCTGCTCTCACGCATCGTCGCGGCCGTCGTCGGCGGATATGCGCTGAGCGCGGGGCTTGCCGCGCTCGGCGCCATCGCGCTGGCCCACGTCATGGCACGGAGCGAGGCGGTGGTCCTCACCGCCATGCTCGGGTTCCTGCTCTATCTCACGGCGCTGATCTGGGCCTTTGCGGAACGGCGGCTGTGGACGGTCTGGGCGGTGCTGGTCGGAGGCGGTGCGGCGAGCCTGGGGCTGGCGCTGTGGCTGGCGTCGCTGACGGCGGGCGACATGAAAGCGTAGCCGGATGGGGCCCACTTTCCGCCGGTCCATGGCCTGGCTGCACACCTGGGCGGGGCTCGTCATCGGTGCGCCGCTGTTCGCCGTTTTCTGGATGGGCACGCTTTGCGTGTTCGACCGGGAGATCGACCGCTGGATGATGCCGTCGACACGCCTGGCCGCGGCCGAAGCGCCGGCCGGGCTCGATGCCATCGCCGCGGCGGCCTCAAGCGTTGTTGGACACGGCGCCGCGCACTGGCGGGCGTGGCTCCCGACGCCGCGCGTGCCGGTGGTCAAGCTG
>JAKSBI010000787.1 GCA_022361215.1 Hyphomicrobiales bacterium
TGACCGTGGCGCAGGTCGGCCCGGATACGCTGCCGCGCGTGGCGCAGATGCATCTGCGCACCAATCAGTTCAACCTGACCACCGAGCGCTACGACGAGGCCGCCATCGGCAGGATGATGGAGGACGGCGAGCGCTACGTCGTGCTGCACGGCCGCGCATCGGACAAGTTCGGCGATCATGGCATCGTGATCTGCGCGACGGCGCGCCTGGACGGGGACGGTGCGGATCTGCAAAGCCTGCTCATGAGCTGCCGCGTCGTCGGCCGCGAGGTCGAGACCGCATTCCTCGCCGAGCTGCTGCGATATCTTGGCACACGTGGCGTGCAGCGCGTTGACGCGGCCTATCGTCCCACGGCAAAGAACCAGATGGTGCGGGATTTCTATGAGCGGCACGGCTTCCGGAGCGCGGGCAGCGACGGCGAGACGTCCTTGTGGTCGTGCGATCTCGGTGGCGAGGGGGCTCCGGCCCGATCGAACCACATCGACGTCGCTTGGGACGCGTAACGGCGCAAGAGGGCCTATGAGATATGGCAAACGGGGTCCGTCCAGAGATCGAGAGCCTTTTCTCGGATGTCTTCGATTTTGCAGATGCGATTAGCCTCGAGACGTCGCGCGGCGATGTTCCGAAGTGGGATTCGCTGCAACACATCGCGCTGGTCACGGCCGTAGAGCAGCGGTTTGGGATCTCGCTCTCCATGGACGAGATGGTCGAGATGCGATCCGTGCAGGACATCCAGAACGTGCTGACGCGTCACGGCGTCTGAGCCGACCGGGTGGTCGGCGTGCCGGCTGTGATCCCATCCCACCGAATGGCCTGTCGCGGAGGAAGAGCGGGCAGAGCATGTTTATGAAACGACGAGATCAGCTGCTCGCCCAGTTCTTGAAGCGGCAATTCGGCATGAAGCTGCGCGACGCCTACTCGAAGCTGCGTGCCGATCTCCTGGACGACGTGGAAAGCGTGGCCTGCAATCTGTGCGGCAGCGACGAGTACGTTCAGGTGGCGAGCCGGGACAAGTACGACCTGCCCGTCGTCAGCGTGATGTGCCGCCAGTGCGGCCTGATGTATCTGCGGCCGCGCCCCTCGATCGCGAGCTACGACCGGTTCTACACGCAGGGCGGGGACGACGACAGCGTCTATCACGTCAACCTTCGGTTCGGTGATGTGGAGGCGTTCCTCAAACGCTGTCTCGGCGCGGATTTCGAGATGAACAAGGCTGCGCGGAAGGCGCTCATCCAGTATGCCCGGGGAGAGCTCGCCGAGCACGAGGGACGCGCTGCGGTCAGCGCGATGAGCGATGACACAGTTCTGGGCGAGCTCGAGCAGCGCGCGCGAGCCTGGGAGATGCGCCGCTACGAGCTCTATGCCGCGCATCTCTACGCGTATTTCGGGGAGTTCGTGCCGCGCGGCGGCACGTTCTTCGAAATGGGGGCGGGCACGGGCAAGCTGCTGGAGCCGTGGCGGGACAAGCATGGCTGCGAGGTCACCGGCATCGAGCCTCGTCAGCAGACCGTGAAAGAGGTTCGCGAGCGGCTCAAGATCGACCTGTTCGAGGGTTTTCCCGGCAGCGCCGACATTCCGGAAGGCGCCTACGACGCGGTGCTGACGGCCCGAACCATCAATCACATGGTCGATCCGCTGGGCGACCTGCGCCATGCCTGGCGCTGGCTGAAGCCCGGCGGCCGTCTGCTGATCGACATTTCCGATACGATTCGCGAAGCGCATTACGAGGGCTTCGAGAACAATGTGGTCGAGGTGGACCATCCCTACATGTTCTCGCTGCAAACGCTGTCCGCCATGGTTCAGAAGGCGGGGTTCGAAATCGAGAAGCGCGATATCATCGATACGCGCCACGTCTTTTGGGGAGACCGCAAGGCGGCCGAGGTGAAGCAGATCAGACTGGTCGCACGCAAGTCTCTCGACGAGGTGAAGGTGGATTGGCCGGACCCGGTGCAGCAGCTTGCGGAGCTTTTGGCAAGCCAGCTTGCTCGTGATAGTCTCCAGACGACGCGGATTGCGCGGCTGCAGGCGACCAACCGAA
>JAKSBI010000200.1 GCA_022361215.1 Hyphomicrobiales bacterium
AAGAGGCGCCGATCGTCGTCGACCAGGTCACCGACCCGCGGGCCGGCGACGTCTTCATGATGTTCCGGTTCAAGCCGGCGCTGGTGCGCGTGCCCGTGGGCCGAAAGGTGCGGATCCTCAACTCCCGCGGCCAGCACACGGTGGTCAGCATCAAGAAGATGTGGCCCGCGGGCGTGCCGGTGGTGAACCTGTCGAACCTGGACGCCGCCGATCTGCGCTTCAACCGGCCCGGCCTCTACGGCTTCACCTGCAAGGTCCACGGCCGCTACGGCATGGTCATGCTGCTCGCCGTCGGCGAAAGCTGGCCGAACCTGGAGGCCGCCCGCGCCGGCATGCCCGGCGGGCGCGCGGGCGCGCGCATGCGCCAGCTCTTCGCGGAGCTCGAAGGCGGGAACTAGGCGCGCGGACGGCTCGGCGCGCGGCGCCCCGTTTCCCCGCAGGCGCCGCTTCAGGCTCCGTTTACGACTCATCGGGTATACTGTCGCTTCGGCGGCATTGTGCATCCGTTTCGCTGCCGGATGAGCCGAGGGGTGGTTTGCTATGCCTCTTATCGTCGATATCTTCGGCGCCCTGTGGGAGCCGTTGAACCTGAGTCTCTTCGAGGCGCCGCTGTTCGTCGTCCTGTCGGCCGTACTGGTTCTGCTGGGTCTCGGGCTTCGCAAGTCGTGGCTGACCATGACCGGCGTCGGCGTCACCTTCGTTTGCGGTTTCGTGGGCCAGGTGGCGATGCTGACCTAGAGCCTGTCGCGATCATTCCGATGCGCGCCATTGCTCTCGCTCTTTGGTGAAGCATGTCTTTTTCCCGAAACCGGTACCCACTTTCGGGAGACATGCTCTAGACGCCGACAGCGCAGCCATACCGAATCCGCACGGCCGCTTACGCCTCGTTAATCCCGATGTCTCAATACTGGTCCCGATGCGGGCGCGCGGATGCGTCCGGGGCAGGGACACGGAATGGCGGATCCACTTCAAGGGCTGAAGCAGCTCGTCTATCTCGCGCACGAACATTCGGACGATCAGAGCCGCCGGGAGCTGCTGCGGCGCGTCACCGACGTGTTCCTGCAGGCGCCGGGCGCCTTCACCGCGCGGCAGAACGCCTATTTCGGCGACATCATGGCGCGGCTCGCCTACGACCTCGAGCAGCGGATGCGCGAGGAGCTGGCCCGGCGCATCGCGGCCGAGGCCGCGGCCCCGCCGGAGCTGGTCAGGCGCCTCGCCCATGACGAGATCGCGGTGGCGCAGCCGGTGCTGGAGCGGAGCCCGGCGCTGACCCAGGACGACCTGATCGGCATCAGCGCGGGCGGCAGCCAGGCGCATCTGCTGGCCATCACCAAGCGCGCGGACATCCAGGCGCGCCTCTCCGCCGTGCTGGTGCAGCGCGGGCAGGACCATGTGATCGAGAGCCTGGTGCGCAACCGCACGGCCGAGATCGCGGCGGAGACCATCGCGCGCGTGGCCGAGCGGGCGCAGAGCTCGGAGGGGCTGCAGTCGGCGCTGGTGACGCGCGCGGACGTGCCGCGCGAGATCATGGCCGGCATGCTGGAGCACGTCTCCGAGAAGCTGCGGCACACCATCCTGGACAAGCTGAGCGACGCGGACCGGGCCAGTCTCGACGCCATCGTCGGCGAGATGCGGGCCGATATCGAGTCGCACCGGCGCACCCGGGCCGAGCGCTATATCGACGACCTGATGCGGCGCGGCACGCTGAACGAGCAGGCGCTGCTCCGCTTCGCCTTCGAGGAGCGCTCCATGGAGTTCTTCCTCGGCCTGGCGCGGTACCTGAACGTCGACGTGCAGACCATGCACCGCCTGCTGACCGACAAGACCGGGCAGGGCCTGACCATCGCCTGCCGGGCGCGCGGCATCAGCCCGGAAGGCTTCAAGGAGATCGCGCTCTCGCCCATGACCGGCATCGCCGCGGACGTCAAGGAGGTGCTGCCGCTGATGCGCGTCTATCAGCGCCTCTCGGAGGCCAACGCCCAGCGCGCCATGCGCTACTGGCAGACCTGCAAGTTCGTGCGGCGCACGGTGGCCGACCGGCGCTCGGGGCTCGACACGCGCTCGGAGGAGGAGCGCGCCCGCGTCGGCGAGCGCCGCTCGGGCATGGACCGCCGCGCCGCCGTCGGCCAGCGCTCCAGCGCGTGAGGGAGGCGGCTGGCGCGCTTTCGTCGCGGCCAATACCCGACAGCGTCATTCCTGCGAAAGCAGGCTTCCATTGGCGTTTGCGGCGGAATAAAGGGCGCGATGAGGAGGCCACGCGACGCTCGGGCTTGAGCCGGTCGTCCCTGCCGAAGGCAAGGTGGAATGGAGTCCTGCTTTCGCAGGAATGACGGGAGAAGGTGGCCAGGGACGGGCGTGCGCGGCCGGAGCGGCGAGGGCCCAGAGCCTGTCGCGATCATTCTGACTCGCGCCATTGCTCTAGCTCTTTGTTGAAGCATGTCTTTTGTCCCGAAACCGGTATCCACTTTCGGGAGACATGCTCTAAAACTCGCCGGTCCAGGGGAGCTTGACCGCGGCGCCGTCGCTGCGGGGGGACCAGGTGGCGCGGAACTCCTCTTCGACGGTGGTTTCCGTGTTTTCGGGAAGTTGTTCGAGCTCGACGGTGATATTCGTGTCCGAGTCGATAATAGGTTCGGCTGCAAATACGATGGCTTGGCGTGCGGAATTCGCTCGCACTACTCCGCTGCAGAGCGGTTTTGACTGTCTCTGCCCGCCAGTGCCCGCATAGATCTTGATGCGCCAATTGTGCATCGCAGCCCCCTCAATGAAAAATTCACCAACTATTCTGTCTCAGCGCCGATGGTCCGAATAGTTTAAACGGACCGCAAGGTTAATATGTCAGCTTGCAAATCTGACAATCCGTTAATTTGGAGACCGGGCGTATTGTCGCGTTGCGTACAAGGCGTTCCGGCAGGACGGCCAGATCTTGCCCCAGCAACCGGAAGACCCGAAAGTACAGCGGGAGGCGCGGAGAAAGACGGCGATGGAGATCCGCCAGGCGCTCGAGCCCCTGAGCCGGCGCGCCGAGACGGCGGGCCTCACCTTCGTCGCCTATCTCCTGGCCATGGCCGCCCATCACACCGAGGACGAGATCCAGCGGTTGGAGCAGGGCGCTTCGCAGGCCGAGAACGGCGGCTGAGCCGGCACGCAAGCCCGGACTCTCGCTCACGGCGCGCTCGCCCCGGCGTGGGCCGGACGGGAATTCCCAAGGCAGGACAACGGCATGCCGGCCTGCCTTAATCCTGCCTTGTCGTTCCGCTAAGCTCTCTCCCGGGATGGCGCCGTACGCACGCCCCTGAGACCCCACATACTCACGCGGACCGCGCCACGCGGAGGGAACCCGCGGCCGGAGCGGCCTCGACGATCCGGCTCCCCATCTTGTCGCACCGTGTCGCGACAGGCTCTAGACGGCGACGCCCGAGCGGTCGCGCACGCAGCTCGTGCGGTGGCCGATCACCTTGACCTCGGCGTCGGTCTCCGCGTCCAGCTTCACCTGCTTGTCCAGGTCTGCCGTCTTGGCCGTCACGAACTTGCGGCACGCGGCCTCGCTGGCGAAGACCTGCTTGAACTGGCCGAGCATGGTCGACGGCGGGGCCTGGTCCGAAATCACGAAAAGAACGAGTAGAGCTTTCCACATG
>JAKSBI010000153.1 GCA_022361215.1 Hyphomicrobiales bacterium
CGGGACCATCACGGCGAGCTGAGGGGGCGCGGCGCCCGCGTCTTCGGCCTGAGCACCCAGGACACGGCCTTTCAGCGGGCGGCGGCCGAGCGGCTGCATCTGCCGTTCGCGCTCTTGAGCGACGATCGTCTTGCGCTGACCCGCGCGCTGAAGCTACCGACTCACGACGTCAACGGCATCATGCTGCTGAAGCGCCTGACGCTCGTGCTCCGCGGCGGCGCCATCGAGCATGTGTTCTATCCGGTGTTCCCGCCCGGCGGCCACGCAGAGGAGGTGCTGGCCTGGCTTTCGGCGAACCCGGGCTAGCCGGAAGGTCTTGGCGTCCGCTCAGAGGATGTCTCTCTCGACCTCTTCGACCGAATAGCCGAGCTTATCGAGCCCGTCCTCCAGATAATCCGCCAGCAGCGGAATGCCGAGCAGATACCGGTCCGTGCGATTGACCCGTTCCGCCTTGGCCATGGCCACCGCTTCCTCCAGCTCGTCCGGCCCATAGGAGCCGCGGCCGATCCAGGTGACGGCGACCAGGCAGGCCTGCTCGTCGTCGTTCAGGCCCAGGATGAAGGCGGCCAGCTCGCTGCGGGTGGCGTCGTTGCTCACGTCTTCGAGGATGGAGTCCGAGTCGAATTCGGTGGTCGCGTCGGTCGGGTCGTTCCACGCCGCGACCTTGACGTCGTACTCGCGCGCCTTGACGATGACATGCGCGATTTTCTCCGGCGAGATCTCCAACATATGCCCCGGCTCCTTGCTCAGCTTCCACGTTGTGGGCAGCGTAGCAAGCGCGGCAAGGGCCGGATTTGATCAATATCAAGTTCCGGTTCGGACTGGCGGCGAGCGGTCGACCGCGTCTCGAACGTCGGCCATGACGGCTTCGAACATCTCCACGGTCAGACGGCCCGTGTTGGTGTTGTAGCGCGAGCAGTGGTAGCTGTCGTAGAGCTGCAGGCCGTCGCCGACGGCATGGCGGTGCCCATGGCCGAAGACGTGCTCGGCCCGGCGGTGGCCCAGCGCGCTGAGCAACTGGTCGTGGGCGATACGGCCAAGTGCGAGAATGGCGCTCAGTCGTGGCAGCGCCGCCACGCGGGCGGTCAGGAAGGGCCGGCAGTTGGCGGCCTCGGCGCCGGTCGGCTTGTTTTGTGGCGGCACGCAGCGCACCGCATTGGTGATCATGCAGTCGACAAGCTCGAGCCCGTCGTCGGCCCGTGCGCCGTAGCGGCCGGCCGCGAAGCCGAACTTCAGCAGCGTGGCGTAAAGCAGATCGCCCGCATAGTCCCCGGTAAACGGCCGGCCGGTTTGATTCGCGCCCCGCAGTCCCGGCGCCAGGCCGACGATGAGCAGGCGCGCCGTGTCCGGACCGAACGAGCGCACGGGCGCGTTGAACCAGTCCGAATGGGCCCGGCGGTTGGCCTCGCGAAACGCGACCAGGCGCGGGCAGACCGTACAGTCCGGCGGTGGCTCCGAAGGTGCGCTCATGTCGACGGGTGCGGCGCCCATTGCGCTGACGGAGGTTTAGACCTCCGTCAGGTCGTCGACTTCATCCTGCATGTCGTAGTCGGAATCGTAGTCGTTTTCGGCGTCCCGCTGGTCGCGTTGCGCGCGCTCGGCCGGGTTGCGGCAGACCTCTTCCTCCAGGTCGGCCAGATCGATGAAGACGTCGGCCTGCCGCCGCAGCTCGTCCGCGATCATCGAAGGCTGGGTGCACAGCGTGGAGACCACGCTGACGCGCTTGCCTTTCTGTTGCAGCGCCTCGACCAGTGAGCGGAAGTCGCCGTCGCCCGAGAACAGCACCAGATGGTCGAGATGCTCGGACAGCTCCATGGCATCGACGGTCAGCTCGATGTCCATATTGCCCTTGATCTTGCGGCGTCCGGAGGCGTCGGTGAACTCCTTGGTCGGCTTGGTGACCATCGTGTAGCCGTTGTAGTCCAGCCAGTCGACCAGGGGCCGGATCGACGAATATTCTTGGTCCTCGGCCAGGGCGGTGTAATAGAGAGCGCGGACCAGATGGCCCTTTGTCCGGAACAGGGCCAGCAGCTTCTTGTAGTCGATGTCGAAGCCGAGCGCCTTGGCCGTGGCGTAGAGGTTGGCGCCGTCGATGAAAAGGGCAATTCGCTCGGCGGGATAGAAAAGCATAACAAGGACCTCATACTGAAATGACTTTTGAATAAGCGCGGCACACCGGGATAGTCGCGGCCCCCCGGGGCCAGTGCAGTGCGACCTATACGCCGAGCCCACGCAATAAGCAAATCGAGAGACTAGAGCTAGAGTGAGACAATGATTTTACTTGGGCTCGGTTCAAATCGGGCCGGGGACTGGGGAACGCCCGCCGAGACACTGGATCGTGTCGGCCGGGAGCTTGCAGCGGCGGGATGTCCGGTGACGCACCGGTCTCCGCTCTACGTGACAGCCGCGCTCGGGCCGGAGCCCCAGGATGCTTTCGTGAACGGCGTCCTTGCGATCTCCAGCTCGCTGCCGCCGGAGGCGCTGTTGCGCCGGCTCAAAGGGCTGGAGCGGTGCGCGGGCCGGCGCTCCGGACGCCGCTGGGGGCCGCGGGCGCTGGATATCGACATTCTCGACTATCGCGGCCTGGTGCGAGGCTGGTCGGCGTCGTCCCCGGTGCGTGACAGGATGCGTCCGCCGCCGCTCGTCCTGCCGCATCCGCAACTGCATGTCCGTCCCTTCGTTCTGCTCCCGCTCCTGGACGTTGCGCCGCGGTGGCGGCACCCCGTGCTCAAGCAGTCGGCGCAGCAGCTCTGGAATCGCGTGCGCCAGCAGAGCGAGGGAAGGGTGCTGAAGCGGCTCGAAACCGCAAGGTAAGGCTTTGTATGCGTTCCGCTTGCCATCGCGGACGACACGGCATACATAGATGACGATTCCCGAATTCTATTGAGGACCGTCGCCATGGCACGCGTCACTGTCGAGGACTGCGTCGACAAAGTCTCCAACCGGTTCGAGCTTGTCCTCCTGGCAGGCCACCGGGCCCGAACGATTTCCGCCGGATCGCCGATCACCGTGGAGCGCGACAACGACAAGAACCCCGTTGTGGCCCTGCGAGAGATCGCCGACCAGACGGTGTCGCCGGAAGACATCAAGGAAGACTTCATCCACTCGATGCAGAAATACGTCGAGGTCGACGAGCCGGAGCCCGAGGCGGTTCCGATGATCGGGACGGAGGAAGCCGTCGCGCCTGTACTTGGCCAGGACGATCAATCCACGGATACGGTCATCGACCGGATGACCGAAGAAGAGCTCCTCCGCGGATTGGAGAGTCTTGCACCGTCCGATTCCTCGAATGCAGGTTCACGCTCGCGATAGGGGTTACTCCAGCAACCGCAACGAGGCGGGCATCGCGCGCCTTTGGCCGCACGAGTCGTTGCGGTTTGATCCAGAGCCTGTCGGCCTTCGAAATCTCCCGCTCCTGACGCGCGATGCTGCGCGCCCGGCCGCGTTCTGCGTTCGGAAGGTGGCGTCATGATGCGCCAATACGAGCTTGTGGAGCGCGTCCGCACCTATGACCCGGATGCGGACGAGGCGCTGCTCAATCGTGCCTATGTCTACGCGATGAAGGCGCACAGCCATCAAAAGCGCGCATCCGGCGATCCCTACTTCTCTCATCCCCTGGAAGTCGCGGCGATCCTTGCCGATCTGAAGCTCGACGACGCGACCATCGCCACGGCGCTCCTGCACGACACCATTGAGGATACCGAGGCCACGAGAGACGAGATCAACGATCTCTTCGGCGGTGAGATCGGGGCGCTCGTCGACGGGTTGACGAAGATCAAGAAGCTCGATCTGGTCACCAAGAAGGCCGAGCAGGCGGAGAACTTCCGCAAGCTGCTGATCGCGATCTCGAGCGATATCCGCGTGCTGCTGGTCAAGCTCGCCGATCGCCTGCACAACATGCGGACGCTGCAATACGTCAAGCCGGGCAAGCGCAAGCGCATTGCCCAGGAGACCATGGACATCTATGCGCCGCTGGCGGCCCGGATGGGCATGCACGGGCTGCGCGAGGAGCTGGAGGATCTCTCGTTCCGCTGGCTCAACCCCAATGGCTACAAGGCCGTGGTCGACCGGCTGACGGCGCTTCGTGAGCAGAACAAGGGGTTGATCGACGAGATTCAGGACGCGCTCAGGACCAAGCTGGAAGAGTACGGCATCCAGGCCGAGGTGGCGAGCCGCGAGAAAAAGCCCCATTCGATCTGGAGCAAGATGGAGCGCAAGCAGATCTCGCTCGAGCAGCTCTCCGACATCTACGGCTTTCGCGTCCTGACCGACGATGAGGACGACTGCTACCGTGTCCTTGGCGTGGTGCACACGACTTGGCGCGCGGTGCCGGGCCGGTTCAAGGACTACGTCTCCAACCCCAAGCAGAACGACTATCAGTCGATCCACACCACCATCGTCGGGCCGCGCCATCAGCGGGTCGAGCTGCAGATCCGCACCGATCGGATGCACCAGGTGGCCGAATACGGCGTGGCCGCACACGCGCTCTACAAAGACCAGGTGAACGGAAACGGCAGCGGTGCCCGGAACGGATCACCATCGCAGGAAAGCAATGCCTACCAGTGGTTGCGTCGGCTGGTGGACATTCTGCTCGAAGGCGATAATCCGGAAGAGTTCCTGGAGCACACCAAGCTCGAGCTGTTCCACGACCAGGTGTTCTGCTTCACGCCCAAAGGCCGGCTGATCGCCTTGCCGCGCGGCGCCACGCCCGTCGATTTCGCCTACGCCGTGCACACGGATGTCGGCAACTCCTGCGTCGGCAGCAAGATCAACGGCCGGCATATGCCCCTGGTCACCGAGCTCAGGAACGGCGACGAGGTCGAGGTGATCTGCTCGGAGGCCCAGACGCCGCCCGCGGCCTGGGAGCGCATCGCGGTCACGGGCAAGGCGCGCTCGGCGATCCGGCGCGCCACCCGGGAGGCGGTGCGGCAGCAGTATGGCAAGCTGGGCCGCGAAATCCTGACGCGCAGTTTCAAGCGGGCCGGCCATGACTACAAGGACGATGCCCTGGAGGATGCTCTGCACCGGCTCCCGCACAGCACCGTCGAGGACGCGCTCGCTGCCGTCGGGCGCGGCGAGCTGCCCTCGAACGACGTTCTGCACGCGGTCTTCCCGGACGTGGGGCCGATGGAGGTGCCGAAGCGACAGCGTATCAAGCGCAACGAGGAAGGCTGGTTCGGCCTGACCAAGGCCATCGGTCTCAAGTTCCGCTGGCCCGGATCGTCGAGCCGCAGCCGGGAAGTGGCCGCCAACGGCATCCCCATCCGGGGCCTGAGAGGCGATCTGCCGGTGCGCTTCGCGTCCGACGGTGGTGCGGTCCCCGGCGACCGCATCGTCGGCATCCTGACGCCGGGGGAGGGCATCACCATTTACCCCATTCACGCCGAGGCGCTGAAGGACTATGACGAGCAGCCCGAGCGCTGGATCGACGTGACCTGGGACATCGATGAGGACAATATCGACCGGTTTCCGGCGCAGATCAGCGTCACCGCGATCAACGAGCCGGGCAGTCTCGCCCAGATCGCCCAGATCATCGGCGAATCGGGGGGCAATATTGACAATATCAAGATGACGAAGCATGCGGCCGACTTCACCGAGATGCTGATCGATCTCGAAGTCTGGGACCTGAAGCACCTGAACGAGATCATTTCCGGGCTTCGGTCGAAATCCGTGGTCAACACCGTGAGCCGCGTTCACGGCTGAGAGGTCAAACATGAACCCATCGACCGATAGCGCCGGGGCGTCCGGCAAGGGAGCGACGCTGAGCGCCGACGAGGTGCTGCGCGAGTTTCGCGAGTCCGGAGCGCTGCTCGAGGGACACTTTATCCTCTCGTCGGGCCGACGCAGCGGCGCCTATCTGCAATGCGCCCGCGTGCTGATGGAGGCCGCGCGTGCCGAGCGTCTGTGCCGGGTGCTCGCCGAGAAGGTCGGTGCCGCCACGGAAGGGCGCATCGACATGGTGGTTTCGCCCGCCATGGGCGGCGTCGTTGTCGGCTACGAGATGGGCCGGCAACTCGGTGTGCCTGCGATCTTTTTCGAGCGCGTGGACGGTACGTTCGCGCTGAGGCGCGGCTTCGAGATCCCGGATGGGGCGCGCTGCCTCATGGTCGAGGACGTGGTCACCACGGGGCTGTCGTCGCGGGAATGCATAGAAGCGGCCGAGATGGAGGGAGCCAAGGTGGTCGCCGGATGCTGCCTCGCGGACCGGTCCGGCGGCAAGGCCAACATCGGGGTGCCGCTCGTCGCGCTTGCGGTTTTGGATATCCCTACCTATCTGCCCGATCAGTTGCCTCCCGATTTGGCCGCAATTCCGCCCGTGAAACCGGGTAGTCGTGGTCAGTGAGCAAAGGGATCGCTCGACAGGTTCCTACATCTGCGATGAGCGATTAGGTTTGCGGCTTGTGATAGAGTCGTAAGCCGCGTCAGCGGTCCCTCAGAAAAAACACGAAAGCGTCGGTTCGAGATTGGAATGCTGTTTCAGCGCCGTCAGCCCCCGAAAATCCGAGAGCGCCTACGTGTGTTCATCTGGCCGCGGCGCAGCTGGCGCCGTTCGCTCCGCTATGTGCGGCATCGCATGTGGCGACTCAAGGCGACGCCGCGGGCGATCGCCCTGGGCTGCGCGGTGGGTGTGTTCGTCTCTTTCATGCCGTTTCTCGGCCTGCATTTCATTTCGGCCGGCCTGCTGGCCTGGATGACCCGCGCCAGCATCCTGGCCTCCGCGCTCGGCACCTTTGTGGGCAATCCCATCACCTTTCCCCTGATCTGGCTGTCGGCCTACCATCTCGGCAGCCTGGTCTTGGGGATCGAGCCCATGCACGATCCGATCGACCTCTCGGCCGGGATCTTCCATATGTCCGTCGATACGCTATGGCCGCTGCTGAAGCCGATGACCGTCGGCGGTGTGCCGCTGGGCCTGCTCGCCGGTGCGATCAGCTATTTTCTGGTCAAGCGCGGCGTGGAGGCCTATCAAGAGAAGAAGCGGCACCGCCAGTTCCCGACCGGGCCGCATGCGGCGCAGGCTTAAAGCATGTCTCCCGAAAGTGGATACCGGTTTCGGGAAAAAAGACATGCTTCAACAAAGAGCTAGAGCAACGGCGCAAATTAGAATGATTCGCGACATGCTCTAAGCTCGCGTAATGGGTTATTGAGTGAAAGACCATGTCACAGACCTGCTCGAAGCCGGCCTATCTGCGCCTCGGCGTGAATATCGACCATGTCGCCACCATCCGGAACGCCCGCGGCGGCCTGCATCCGGACCCGGTGCATGCGGCGCAACTCGCGGTGGAGGCAGGTGCGGACGGCATCACGGCGCATCTCAGGGAAGACCGCAGGCACATCAGCGACGATGACATCGCCAAGCTCAAGGCCGAGCTGACGCGGCCACTGAACCTGGAGATGGCGGCGACGGAGGAGATGCTGGGCATCGCGCTCAAGCATCGGCCGCACGCCTGCTGCCTGGTTCCGGAGCGCCGCCAGGAGCTGACCACGGAAGGCGGCCTGGATGTCGTCGCCGGCCACAATCTCCTGACGGATTACATCGCCCCAATTCGCGAGGCGGGCATCCGCGTCTCGCTCTTTATCGACCCGGAGCCGAGCCAGATCGAAGCGTCGGCAGCCGTCGGCGCCGATGTCGTGGAGCTGCACACGGGACGCTATTGCGAAGCGGCGATCCACGATGAGAGGGAGACGGTCGACGTCGAGCTCAGGCGGTTGGCCGAGGCCGCGACTCTCTCCGCGGCGGCCGGTCTTGAGGTGCATGCGGGCCATGGGCTGACCTTCGATACGGTCGGGCCGGTGGCCGCGATGCCTGAGATCGTCGAGCTCAATATCGGCCATTTCCTGATCGGCGAGGCGATTTTCGGCGGCCTGCATTCCAGCGTCCGGCGCATGCGGGCGCTCATGGACACGGCGCGCGCCGAAATCAGCGGATCGGTCAGCGCCTGAACGCAGGACCCGTGACCAGGCATGATCATCGGTCTCGGCAACGACCTGATCGACATTCGGCGCATCGAGCGCACGCTTGAGCGCTATGGCGAACGGTTCCTGGACCGGATCTTCACACAGGTCGAAAGAGAGCGCTCGGAGCGGCGCAGGGAGCGGGCGGCGTCCTACGCCAAGAGGTTCGCCGCCAAGGAGGCGTGCGCCAAGGCGCTTGGAACGGGCATCCGGAGGGGCGTGTTCTGGCGCGACATGGGGGTGGTCAACCTGCCCTCCGGCCGGCCGACTCTCAAGCTCACCGGAGGCGCTGCGCGACAGCTCGCGGAGCTGACACCCACCGGCTACGAGCCTCGCATCGACCTGACGATTACCGACGATTTTCCGCTGGCTCAGGCCATCGTCATCATCTCCGCCATTAAGGTTCGCGTCAGAGATTGAGCCTGAAACGTGACCGCCGATTTGCGTTGGCGGGGCGTTTAGGGATATAGGGCCTTTTCGGCGGTCGACATACGGGGTCGGCGGGGCAGCGGAAACTGCCGGTGCGACAACGGGCGGCGACGTTCCGTCGCAGGAGGCTCAGCCGTGACGCGGCCTACACGGAGTCTTGTTGAATGAGCGTTGACGCGAATGCGAAGAAGTCGCGCCGCAGCGGCATGTCCGACACCATCCGGGTGGTCATTCACGCTCTGATTCTCGCCATGATCGTGCGGGTGTTCTTCTATCAGCCGTTCAACATACCCTCCGGATCGATGATCCCGACCCTGCTGGTGGGTGACTATCTGTTCGTCTCCAAGTTCAGCTACGGCTACAGCAAATACTCCTTTCCCTTCAGTCCCAACCTGTTCTCCGGACGGGTCTGGGCCAGCGAGCCGGAGCGTGGCGACGTGGCGGTCTTCAAGCTGCCGCGGGACAACGAGACCGACTACATCAAACGGGTGGTCGGCCTGCCCGGCGACGAGATCCAGATGCGCCGCGGCGTGCTCTACATCAATAAGAAGCCCGTGCCGCGCCGCCGCATCGAGGACTTCATGACCCGCGACACCTTCGGCAAGACGCGTCGCGTTCCCCGCTATGTCGAGACGCTCCCGAACGGCGCATCCTACGAGGTGCTCGATCTCGTCGAGAACGGCTTCGGCGACAACACGACCGTCTTCAAAGTGCCCGAAGGCCATTATTTCGTGATGGGCGACAACCGGGACAACTCGACGGACAGCCGCGTCGGCTCGGCGGTCGGCTATGTGCCGCTGGAGAACTTCATCGGCCGCGCCGAGATCATCTTCTTCTCTGCGGGCGGCGACTCGCGTCCATGGGAGGTCTGGCGCTGGGCTACGGCGATCAGATGGTCGCGCTTCTTCAATCTGGTGGATTAGTACTCTTGCAGGATCGCGCCGAAAGGGACCTTCAGGCGTTCACTGAGCGGCTCGGTTACGCGTTCCAGGATCCGGCGCGATTGCGCATGGCGCTGACCCATTCCAGCGCGCGGGTCGGAACCCCGGATGCGATGGACAACGAGCGCCTTGAGTTCCTTGGCGACCGCGTTCTCGGCTTGGCGATCGCGGAGCAGCTCAGCGAGATGTTCCCGGATGCCTCGGAGGGCGATCTGGCACGCCGCTTCAACAGGCTGGTGCGAAAGGAGACCTGCGCGGCCGTCGCCCTGGACCTGGATCTCGGCCGATACGTCATCATGAGCTGCGGCGAGGAGGACAGCGGCGGCCGGGGCAAGACCACCATCCTCGGCAACGCCTGCGAGGCGATCCTCGGCGCGGTCTTCCTGGACAGCGGTTTCGACGCCGCACGTTCGATTATCCGCGAGCTTTGGGGGCCCTATATGCGCTCGGCCGAGGCCGTGCCTGCGGACGCCAAATCGGCACTCCAGGAATGGGCGCAGGGCCGCGGGCTGCCGCTCCCGCGTTACATCGAGGTCTCGCGCCAGGGACCCGATCACGCGCCCCATTTCACTGCGGAGGTTCAGATCAGCGGACTTGAGGCGGCCCGCGGGGACGGCCGCAACAAGAGGGTTGCCGAGCAGACGGCGGCGAGCGTGATGTTGGTCAGAGAGGGCGTTTGGGAACAGATTCCCGATGTCTGAGCTGCCGTCCCAGGGGCTGTGCGCCGACGAGGGCGCTGCACGTTGCGGGTTCGTGGCCCTGCTGGGTGCCCCGAATGTCGGCAAATCGACCCTCACGAACCAGCTCGCCGGGACCAAGGTCTCCATCGTCACCCACAAGGTGCAGACGACCCGGGCGCGCATCCGCGCCATCGTCATCGAGGACGCGAGCCAGCTCATCCTGGTCGACACGCCCGGCATCTTCACGCCCAAGCGCCGGCTCGACCGCGCCATGGTCGACGCCGCCTGGAGCGGTGCCGGCGACGCCGATATGGTGGTGGTCCTGATCGATGCCGCCGGCGGTCTGGACGAGGATACGGAGCGGATCCTGGATCGCTCCCGTGCGTTTCCCGTACCCGTGGTGATCGCGCTGAACAAGATCGATCAGGTTCGCAAGGAGACGCTGCTGTCCCTGGCCGAGGCCGCCGCTGCGCGAACCTCCTGCGACGAGACCTTCATGATCTCCGCCCTCAACGGCGACGGCGTCTCCGACTTGAAGGCCTATCTCGCCGCCCGCATGCCGCTCGGACCCTGGCTTTACCCGGAGGATCAGATCGCGGACGCGCCCTTGCGCCATACCGCGGCGGAGATCACGAGAGAGAAGCTCTATCTTCGGATGCACGACGAGCTGCCCTACGCGTCGACGGTCGAGACCACGGACTGGAAGACCCTGAAGGACGGCAGCGTGCGCATCGAGCAGACCGTCTACGTGCAGCGGCCGAGCCAGAAGAAGATCGTGCTCGGCGCCAAGGGGCGGGCCATCAAGCAGATCTCCATGGAGGCGCGCAGCGAGCTCGCCGAGATCCTGGAGACG
Source organism: Hyphomicrobiales bacterium (assembly GCA_022361215.1). Classification (GTDB taxonomy): domain Bacteria; phylum Pseudomonadota; class Alphaproteobacteria; order Rhizobiales; family Methyloligellaceae; genus JAKSBI01. Next base: position 10,860 of record JAKSBI010000153.1, read on the forward strand.
CCCGTGCACCTGTTCCTGTTCGTCAAGGTGCGCGAGAAATGGGGCGACGATCCCGAGCGCTATCGGGAGATCGGCCTGGAGTTTCCGAAAGGTTAGATCGTGGACTGGACCGACGAAGGCATCGTCCTGTCCGCGCGGCCGCAGAGCGAGGCCAACGCCGTCGTCGAGCTGTTGACGCGCGAGCACGGCCGGCATCTGGGCCTGGTCCGCGGCGGGCGATCGCGCCGCCAGCGCCCGGTGCTACAGCCGGGCAACCGCGTCAAGGCGAGCTGGCGGGCGCGTCTCTCGGAGCATCTGGGGACCTATGCCATCGAGTTGCTCGACGCCCGTGCCGCGCTGGTGCTCGACGACCGGCTGGCTCTGGCCGGGCTCAGCACGCTTTGCGCCCTGGCGCGCCTTTTGCCGGAGCGCGATCCTCATGGGCCGCTCTACGATGCGGCGACGCTGGTGCTCTCCCATATCGGCGA
>JAKSBI010000653.1 GCA_022361215.1 Hyphomicrobiales bacterium
GAGGGGATTTGCGATGTCTCATCCCGATTGCGAGGGCACGCCAGAGGTGCCGGTGGGACGAGGCGAAGCCACTCGAACCCATCGCACGAATCCCATAAATTGCGGCGAGGCTTTCCGCTCCGGCGCCGTCACCGCTGTGGCGGAAAGCCCCCCATCAGGTCTGGACTCCATGGAAGGCGCGACGGCATGAAGATGTGCCCGGACGATCCATCTCGGCCCGCCACGACCGCCGCCGCGGCCCGGTTCAGCTGGGGCTGGATCTGGCGTTCCCTTCTCTGCCGGAAATGGGAGCTGGTCGCCGTCCTGGTCACCACGCTCGGCGTCTACATGGCCAGCCTGGCGCTTCCGCTGTTCACGCAAAGGGCGGTCGACGCGGTGGTGGCGGGGGACGCCAGCGCCTTTCTCCTCGTCCTCGGCGCGGCCGCCCTGGCTGCCGTCCTCGCCGAGGCCGCGCTGACCAACCTGCGGGCCAGCCTGGTCATTCGCTTGGGCGCCTTTCTGGACCGGCGCATCGCCAACCTGGCCTTCCTGCACCTCATGCGGATGCGCCTCGACGGGCCCGGCCATGCCGCGGGCGACCTCGTCAACCGCTTCCAGCAAGCCCGGAAGATCAAGGGCTTCGTCGTGCATCTGGTGCCGACCATCGTCTTCGACATCGGCAATGCCGTCATCTCGCTCCTGCTGATGCTCTATTTCGATGTGGTCATCGCCGCGGTCGTCTGTGTCGCCACGCTGGCCTGCACGGCCGTGCTGCGGCGCAGGCTCGACCGGCTCTACGATCTGGCCGAGGCGCACTACAAGGCCGAGGGCGAGCGCCAGAGCGACCTGTCGGAAGCGGTGGCCGGCCGGGCAACCATCAAGGCGCTCGCCCTGGAAGGCTGGCGCTATCGCAGATGGGTCGACAAGACGGCGGCGGTGATCGCGGCGGGCTGCCGCGCCTCGCATCTGGCCCGGCGCTTCTCCATCGGCACTCAGCTCGCCTCCCGCGGCCTGACCCTGCTGGTCATCGCGATCGGATGCTACCGGGTCCTGCAGGGCGACCTGACCGTGGGCGAGCTGCTCGCTCTGCAACTCCTGGTCGCGCGGGTGACCGCGCCGATCATCGAGAGCGGAGACGTCCTGCGGCAGTATCAGGACGTCTCCGTCGCCGTTGCCGAGCTCGGCCAGTTCCTGGCCGAGCCGAGGGAAATGCCCAGCGTCCGGCCCGGCCTGCGCCGGTTCGCGGACGGCGGCCTCGACGCCCGCAATCTGACGCTCTGCTATCCAGGCGCGTCCCGTCCGGCGCTCGACGACGTCGCCTTCTCGCTGCCGGGCGCGGGCGTCTTTGCCGTTGTCGGCCGCAACGGCTCGGGCAAGACCTCTCTGCTGCGCGTGCTGCTCGGCTTGCAGCGGGACTTCGCCGGGCAAGCGCTCGTCTATGGCGAGGATGTCCGCCGCTACGATCCGCGCTGGCTGAGGGGGCGTGTCGGCGTGGTCGATCAGGACACCATCCTGTTCTCCGGATCGGTCCGCGACAACGTCTCCCTCGGCTTCGACGCCGTCACGGAGCGGCAGGTGCGGGAGGCTCTCGCCTTTGCGGATGCCTTGCCGTTCGTGGAGGCGATGCCAGGCGGCCTCGACGCGGAGGTGACGGAGCACGGCCGGAACCTCTCCGGCGGCCAGCGCCAAAGGCTGTCGGTGGCGCGAGC
>JAKSBI010000359.1 GCA_022361215.1 Hyphomicrobiales bacterium
CGGCCAGCCGGTGGTGGTGCGCTTTGCCGTCAAGCCGACCTCGTCGATCCTGACCCCGCGCAAGACCGTCGACAGAGACGGCAACGAGACCGAGATCGCCACCAAGGGCCGGCACGACCCCTGCGTCGGCATCCGCGCCGTGCCCGTGGGCGAGGCCATGATGGCGCTGGTGCTGGCGGACCACTATCTCAGGCACCGCGCCCAGACGGGCCGGTCGTAAGGGGAGCGGCACGCAGATGGGCGATCTCGCAGGCGTCAAGGCGCTCTATTTCGACGTCTTCGGGACGGTCGTCGACTGGCGCACCAGCGTCGCCCGCGAGCTCGAGGGCTTCGGCCAAGCGCGCGGCATCGAGGCCGACTGGACGGCCTTCGCCGATGACTGGCGCGGCCTCTATCAACCCTCCATGGAAGAGGTGCGCTCGGGCCAGCGACCCTGGGCCAACCTGGACACGCTGCATCGCGAAAGCCTGGTGACTCTGCTCGACCGCTACGGCATCGACGGCCTTGCCGAGGGCGAGATCGACGACCTGAACCGGGCCTGGCACCGGCTCGCCCCCTGGCCCGACTGCGTCGAGGGCCTAACGCGGCTGCGTACGAAGTTCATTCTGGCGACGCTCTCCAACGGCAACATCGCGCTCCTGGTCAACATGGCCAAGCGCGCCGGCCTGCCCTGGGACGCGGTGATCGGCGCCGAGCCGGCGCGGGCCTACAAGACGCTGCCGGAATGCTATCTACGCAACGCAGAGCTGCTGGCGCTGGCGCCGGCCGCGTGCATGCTCGTCGCCGCTCACAACGACGACCTCGCCGCCGCGCGCGACCTCGGCTTCCACACCGCCTTCGTGCTGCGCCCGACCGAGCACGGGCCCGACCAGACGACCGATACCGAGGCCACGTCCGACTGGGACATCGTCACCGACAGCATGACCGGCGTCGCCGACGCCCTCGGCTGCTGAGCGCATGGGCACCTTCGAGCGCATCGTCATCCTCACCGGCGCCGGCCTCTCGGCCGAATCGGGGCTCGGCACCTTCCGCGACGAGGACGGCCTCTGGACCAAGTACGACCTGGCCGACGTGGCGACGCCCGAGGGCTTCGCGCGCAATCCGGCGCTGGTGCAGGACTTCTACAACCAGCGGCGCCGGGGCGCAGCAGCAGCCTCGCCCAATGCGGGCCACGCGGCCCTGGCGCGGCTCGAGAAGGAGTACCCGGGCGACGTCCTCACCGTGACCCAGAACATCGATCCGCTGCACGAGGCCGCCGGCACCGAGCGGCTCATCCACATGCATGGCGAGCTATTGCAGGCGCTCTGCGCCCTCTGCGGCGACCGCCACCGCTGGACCGAGGACATCACCGCGGAGCTCGCCTGCCCGGCCTGCGCCGAGATCGGCGGCCTGCGGCCGGACGTGGTCTGGTTCGGGGAGATGCCCTACCACATGGAGCGCATCTACGCGGCGCTCGCGGCTTGCGACCTGTTCGTCTCCATCGGCACCAGCGGCACGGTCTATCCGGCCGCCGGCTTCGTAGCCGAGGCACGGCAGGCTGGCGCCCATACGGTCGAGCTCAATCTGGAGCCCTCGGACGGCGTCTCCATGTTCCACGAGGTCATCCACGGGCCCGCCACGGAAGTGGTCCCGGCCTATGTGGAGCGATTGCTCAGCGGCTGAAGTCCGCCACCACCTCGATATGGGCTGAGAACAGGAACTGGTCGACGGGCCGCACCCGCCCCAGCCGATAGCCGCCGTCGAGAAGGATCCGGGCGTCGCGCGCCAGCGTCGCCGGGTTGCACGAGACCGCCGCGATCCGCGGCACGTCGGACGCCGCCAGCCGCTCCGCCTGGGCCCGGGCGCCCGCGCGCGGCGGATCGAAGACGACCGCCTCGTAGCCCGCAAGCTCTGCCTCCATCAGCGGCTCGCGAAAAAGGTCGCGGCGCACCACCGCGACCGGCTTGAGGCCCGAGGCCATGCGCACGGCCTGCTCCAGGGCGCTCGCCGCCACCCCGTCCAGCTCGACCGCCGTTACCGCCGCGCGCTCGGCCAGCGGCAAGGCGAAGGTGCCGATGCCGGCGAAGAGATCGGCGATATGGCGCGCGCCCTCCGTGACCTCGCGCACGGCGCCGATCAACGCCGCCTCGGCCTCCGCGACCGCCTGCACGAAGCCGCCGGGCGGCGGCGTCACCGCGTGACCCGCGATGTTCAGGACCGGCAGGCGGCGCTCCACCATGGTCTCGCCATCGACGGTCAGGCGGACCAGGTCGAGCCTTTCCGCGAGGTTCGCCAAAGCCATGAAGTCCTGGGCTCCGCCGAGCTGGCGCGCGCCCGTGATCGCCACGTCGAGCCCGGTCTCGCCGGCGATGACCGTGATCGTCGCTTCGCCCCGCCGGGTCAGCAGGCCCCCCAGAAGCGCGCGTATTCCGGGCAAGGCGTCGCGGATTGCGGGCACCAGGACGGGACAGTCCGCAATGTCCACGATCGTCCGGCTCCGGCGCTCGTGATAGCCGAGCGCCACGCCGCTGCGCAGGCGCCGCGCCGCCAGCACCGCGCGCCGGCGGCCCGCGGGCTCGGCCAGGCCGACGACGGGAGCCACATCGGCCGCGATGCCGCGCGCGGCGAAAGCCTGCACCACCTGCTCGCGCTTCCAGGCGAGATAGGCGGGGCCCGCCATATGCTGCAGGGCGCAGCCGCCGCACCGGGCGAAATGCGCACAGACCGGCGCGATGCGATCCGCGCTGGCCTCGACGATCGCCTTGAGACTGCCGCGGTTGCCATCGATCTCCGCCGTGACGCGCTCGCCGGGCAGGACGTAAGGCACGTAGACAGGCCCGTCAGACCCCTGGATCACCCCGTCGCCCTGCGCGCCGAGCATGTCGATGACGAACTCACCGGCCATGGCGTGCGCCAATCAGAAACTCGCGATTGCCGCCGGCACCTTCGATAGGCGACGGGATCACCCCGTCGACGATCCATTCGGGCTGCGCCGCGAGCCAACCGCCGACCTTGTCGGTGGCGCGCGCCCACGCCGCCGGATCGCGCACGATACCGCCCTTGCCGAGCGCATCGCGCCCCGCCTCGAACTGCGGCTTGATCAGCGCGACCAGCCAGGTGCCCGGCGCGGTGAGCGCGAGCACCTTCGGCAAGACCAGGGTCAGGCTGATGAAGCTGACATCCGCGACGATGGCCTCGACGGGGCCCGGCACCAACTCCGGCGTCAGGTCGCGTGCGTCCACGCCTTCGAGCGCGACGACGCGGGGATCGGCGGCGAGCCGGTCGTGAAGCTGGCCGTGGCCTACATCCACGGCCCAGACCCGCGCCGCGCCGCGCGCCAGCAGGAGGTCTGTGAAGCCGCCGGTCGAGGCGCCGATGTCGAGGACCTGCCGGCCCTCCGGATCGAACCCGAAGTGATCGAGGGCCGTGGCGAGCTTTTCCGCGCCGCGCGACACATAGGCGCCCGCACCCTCCGCCACCGAGAGCGGCGCGTCGCAGGCCACGGCCGTCCCGGCCTTGGTGACGGGCGCATCGGCGATGCTGACCAGGCCGCGCCGGATCATGTCGCGGGCCTGGGAGCGGGTCGGCGCCAGTCCGCGCTCGACAAGCAGGATGTCCAGACGTTTGCGTTCGGTGGGCTCCGTCGCCAGCCCCCTCAAGTTCAGGCGCGCTCGCCCGTCTCGGCCGTCTGCTCGCGGCCCAGCGCCGCGAACACGGTCTCGACGATGCCAGGCGCGTTCAACCCCGCCGTCTCGTACATCTTCACCGGCTTGTCCTGGTCGATGAAGCGGTCCGGCAGCACCATGGAGCGCACCTTGAGGCCGCGGTCGAGACGCCCGTCGTCGGCCAGGAACTGCAGCACATGCGCCCCGAAGCCGCCGACCGCGGCTTCCTCGATGGTGATAAGAACCTCGTGGCTCTGCGCCAGCCGGCGGATCAGGTCGTGGTCGAGCGGCTTGGCGAAGCGCGCGTCCGCCACGGTGGTGGAGAGGCCGAAGGCCGCAAGCTGGTCGGCGGCGCTCAGACACTCCTGGAGACGGCCGCCGAAGGAGAGCAGCGCCACGGCCGAGCCCTCGCGCACGATCCGTCCCTTGCCGATCTCCAGCGGCTCCGGAGTCTCCGGCAGCTCGATGCCGACGCCCTCGCCGCGCGGATAGCGGAAGGCGCAGGGACGGTCGTCGATCAGGGCGGCGGTGGCCACCATGCGCACCAGCTCCGCCTCGTCCGCGGCCGCCATGACCACGAAGTGCGGCAGGCAGGAGAGATAGGTGACGTCGAAGGAGCCCGCATGGGTCGGCCCGTCGGCGCCGACCAGACCGGCCCGGTCGATGGCGAAGCGCACGGGCAGGCGCTGGATGGCCACGTCGTGCACCACCTGATCGTAGGCGCGCTGCAGGAAGGTGGAGTAGATGGCGGCGAAGGGCCGGTAGCCCTGGGTCGAGAGCCCGGCGGCGAAGGTCACCGCGTGCTGCTCGGCGATGCCGACGTCGAAGCAGCGCTCGGGATGGCGATCCCCGAAGACGTCCAGCCCCGTACCCGACGGCATGGCCGCGGTGATGGCGACGATCTTGTCGTCCTTGTCGGCCAGATCGCTCAGCGCGTTGGCGAACACCTTGGTGTAGCTCGGCGCATTGGGCGTGCCCTTCTCCTGAGCGCCCGTCACCACGTTGAACTTGCCGACGCCGTGATACTTGTCGGCGGAGGCCTCGGCCGGCTCGTAGCCCTTGCCCTTCTGGGTCACCACATGGACCAGGATCGGCCCGTCCTCGGCGTCGCGCACGTTGCGCAGCACCGGCAGCAGGTGGTCCAGATTATGGCCGTCGATGGGCCCCACATAGTAGAAGCCCAGCTCCTCGAACAGCGTGCCGCCGGACCAGAAGCTGCGCGTGTACTCCTCGGCGCGGGCCGCCCGGCGCTCCCAGCTCTTGGGCAGCCGCTTGGCGAGCTGCTTGGCCCAGTTGCGGAACTGCCGGTAGGTGCCGCCGGACAGCAGGCGCGCCAGATAGGCGCTCATGGCGCCCACGGGCGGGGCGATCGACATGTCGTTGTCGTTGAGAATCACGATCAGGCGGGAGTCCATGGCTCCGGCATTGTTCATGGCCTCGTAGGCCATGCCGGCGCTCATGGCGCCGTCGCCGATGACACAGATCACGTTGGTGTCCTCGCCCGAGAGGTCCCGGGCCACGGCCATGCCGAGGCCGGCCGAGATCGAGGTGGAGGAATGCGCCGCGCCGAAGGGGTCGTACTCGCTCTCGGCGCGCTTGGTGAAGCCATAGAGCCCGCCGCCCTGGCGGATGGTGCGGATGCGGTCGCGGCGGCCGGTCAGGATCTTGTGGGGATAGCACTGGTGGCCGACGTCCCAGATGAGCTTGTCGCGGGGCGTCTCGAACACCTTGTGGATGGCGACCGTCAGCTCCACCACGCCGAGGCCCGCGCCCAGATGTCCGCCCGTCACCGAGACCGCGCTGATGGTCTCGTGGCGCAGCTCGTCCGCAAGCTGCGGCAACTGATCGTCTTCGAGCTGGCGCAGATCGTCCGGGACCTTGATCCGGTCCAGAAGCGGCGTCTTGGCATCGGCGTTCACGTGCTTCGGTCTCCACTCGCAAAGCGGAGGCGCGACTTGGGCGCCCCCCGCATCATCCCTTCGGGTTCCCCAGCGCATCGATGAAAGCGGACGCGCATGGCCTAATCAACCGCGACAAGATGTAGCGAAACCGAAGCAATTGTGAAAGCTAAATGACACCGCCGGCGCGCAGACGGGTGATGTCCTCCGGCGTCAAGTCCGCGAATTCGCTTAGAATTCGCTCGGTTCCATCGCCGAGCGGAGGCCCGAGGCGATCCACCCGGCCGGGCGTCTCGGAGAGCCGCGGCACGACGTTCGGTACGGTCACCGGATTGCCGCTGACGTCGTCGATCTCGACCATGGTGCCGCGGGCCGCCACATGCGGGTCCGCGAAGATATCGGCGATGGTGTTCACCGGGCCGGCGGGCACCTGGTGCGCCCGGCAGCGCTCCAGAACGGTCTCCCGGTCGGCGCCGGCGATGTAGTCGCGCACGAGCGCGTCCACCTCGTCGTAATGGGCGAGCCGGCGGCCGACTTCGCCAAAAGCGTCCGCCGCGGCGAGCTCGGGCCGGCCCATCATCTCCGCGAAGCGGGCGAACATGCGGTCCGAGGTGCAGGCCACCGCCAGCCACTGGCCGTCGCCCGCCTGATAGTGGCCGTGAGGCACGGCGTTGAGCGTGCGGGTGCCCTCGCGGCCGCGCACGATGCCGGCCTCCTTGTAGGCCGGCGCCAGCTCGTCGAGGACGCGGAAGATCGATTCGTACAGGCTGACGTCGATGACCTGCCCGCGCCCGGTCTTGTCCCTTGCGCGCAGCGCCATCAGAATGCCGACGGCACCGTTGAGGCCGGTGACATAGTCCGCGAGCGAGGTCGAGCCCGGCGTCACGGGCGGGCCGTCGGGCATGCCGGCGAGATGCACCAGCCCCGCGAAGGCATGGGCGATGCGCGCGAAGCCCGGCCGGTCCCGATAGGGCCCGTCCTGGCCGAAGCCCGAGACCCGGAGCAGGATCAGCCGCGGATTGATTTCGGACAGCACATCCCAGCCGAGGCCCCAGCGCTCCAGCGTGCCCGGCCGGAAGTTCTCGCAGACCACGTCGGCATGGCGCACCAGGCGCTTCAGGATCTCCGCGCCTTCGGGCTCGCGCAGATCGAGGGTGACGGAGGTGCGGTTGCGGCCCTCGCTCTTCCAGGCCAGCGAATCACCGCCGTCCTTCGGCGTACCGTAGCGGCGCCAGGGGTCGCCCCCGCCGGGCTGCTCGATCTTGATGATCTCGGCGCCGAACTCGGCCAGCGTGGTGGCGGCGAAGGGCGCGGCGATGAAGGTGGCCAGATCCAGGACCCGGATGCCGGCAAGCGGTCGGTCGTCGGCCGCGCCCATGTCGCCAGGGCCGTCAGTCGTCGACATCGAGCGGTTCCGCGGCCTTCGGCCGGCCCTCCGCATCGAGCCGGATCTTCTCGACCTTGGCCTCCGCCGTCTTCAGGAGCGCATCGCAATGGGCGCGCAACGCCTCGCCCCGTTCGTAGATCGCGATGGACTCCTCGAGCTCCACATCCCCGCTCTCGAGCCGCCCCACGATCTGCTCGAGCTCCTTGAGCGCCTGCTCGAAGCTCAGCTTGGCGACCTCGTCGCCTTTCTCCGTCTTTGCCATAGGCTTGGATTAGCGCCCGCAGGCCCCATAGATCAAGAGCCCGCGTCCATCAGCACCTTGACGTGCACGCCCACGGACTTGGCCAGCCCGTCGAGGTCGTAGCCGCCTTCGAGCATGGAGACGAGCCGTCCCTCGCAGCACGTGTCCGCCACCTCCGCCAGCTGCTGCGTGGCCCAGGCGAAATCCTCCTCCACCAGGCCGATATTGGCCAGCGGGTCGTTCCGGTGCGCATCGAAGCCGGCGGAGATCAGAACGATGTCCGGCCTGAAGTCGCGCAGGCCCGGCAGGATGCGGGATCGCATGGCCTCGCGGAACTCGTCGCCGTCGTCGCCCGGATTGAGCGGCGCGTTGAAGATATTGCCGACGCCGGTCTCCGTGACCGCGCCGGTGCCCGGGAAGAGCGGCATCTGGTGGGTCGAGCCGTAATAGAGGTCCTTGTCGGACCAGAACATAGCCTGGGTGCCATTGCCGTGATGCACGTCGAAGTCCATCACCGCGATGCGCTCGGCGCCGTAGCTGGCGCGGGCGTGCAGCCCGGCCACGGCGATGCTGTTGAAGATGCAGAACCCCATGGCGCGGGCGGGCTCGGCATGATGGCCCGGCGGCCGGACGGCGCAGAAGGCATTTGCCGTCTCGCGCTTCATCACCTTGTCGACTGCGAGCATCCCCGCGCCCACGGCCCGCAGCACCGCCTCCCAGCTCTTCGGCGAGATCACCGTGTCGGCGTCGATGCGCACCAGCCCGTCCTCGGGCAACACCTCCCGCACCGCCTCGATGTACTTGTCGGGATGCGCCCGCTCGACCGCGTCGAGGTCGCCCATCGGCGCCTCCTCGCGCACCAGGTCGTCGAAGGTCTCGTGCTCCAGGACCTTGTGCACGGCCCGGATGCGGTCCGGCCGCTCGGGGTGCCCCGGCCCCGTGTCGTGATCGGCAAAGCTCGAATGGGTGACGAGGAGGGTTGTCATGTCTTTGGTCTCTCTCCCTAAAGCATGTCTCCCGAAAGTGGATACCGGTTTCGGGACAAAAGACATGCTTCAACAAAGAACTAGAGCAATGGCGCGACTCGGAATGATCGCGACATGCTCTAGAGACGGGGGTCTTGCGCCCCTCGGCGACGGTGCTGCCTCGGGCTTCGGCGAGTCAAGCGTTGAGGCCTATCACAATCCCATGAGTGTGCGCAGCCCAAGCTCACCGGGAGGCCTGCAGGCTCACCGGCGGATCGCTGTCGTCGGGCACGAAAAAGTCGGGCTGCAGGTCGACCGTGGGGTCCATACGATAGGGCTCGAAGTCGGTGACGCCGTGCTGGGCCAAGAGCGTGTCGTCGATGCAGAAATTACCGGTGAACGCACTTGCCGGCCGGGTCAGGATCAGGTGGGCGGCGTCGGCCACGATCTCGGGCTTGCGGCTCTTGCGCATCATCTCGTCGCCGCCGACGATGTTGGCGATGGCCGCGGTGGCGATGGTGGTGCGGGGCCAGAGCGCGTTGACGGCGATGCCGGCGGGCTTCAGCTCTTCGGCCAAACCCAGCACGCAAAGGCTCATGCCGTACTTTGCGATCGAATAGGCCACGTGGCCCGCGAACCATTTTGGCCGCATGTCGAGCGGCGGCGAGAGCATCAGGATATGCGGGTTCGCCGCCCGCTCCAGATGCGGCAAGCTGTGCTTCGAGACCATGAAGGTGCCGCGCGTGTTGACGCCGTGCATCAGGTCGAAGCGGCGCATCTCGGTGGCGCGGGTGTCGGTGAGCTGGATGGCGCTGGCGTTGTTGATGCAGGCGTCGATGCCGCCGAAAGTCTCGGCGGTCTTGTCGATGGCGGCCTTCACCTGATCCTCGTCGCGCACGTCCACGACCAGTGGCAGCGCCTTGCCGCCCGCCCGCTCGATCTCTTCCGCCGCCGTATGAATGGTGCCGGGAAGCTTGCGGTGGGGCTCGGCGGTCTTGGCGGCGACGGCGATGTTGGCGCCGTCGCGCGCGGCGCGCAGCGCGATGGCGAGGCCGATGCCCCGGCTCGCGCCGGTGATGAACAGGGTCTTGTCTCTCAGATCGCTCATGCCGGCCTCCGCTCCCGTCCGCGCGTCGTCTCAGGCTTGCGCCGCCTCACGCCGGGCGCGCGCGAAGTCGGGCGCGCGCTTCTCCAGGAAAGCCTGGAACGCCTCACGCGCCTCGGGCGACTTCAGGCAGTCCTCGAAGATCCGCGCCTCCTCCTCGATGCGCTCGAACAGCGCCTGACGGTCGCCCTTCAGGAGCTGGCGCGCCGTGAAGAGCGCATGGCGGGGCTTGGCCGCCACGGCCCGCGCCGCTTCGAGCGTGGCGCCTTCGAGCTCGGCGGCCGGCAGGACCCGGTTGATGAGACCGGCCGCGAGCGCCTGCTCGGCGTCGAAGGGCGCGCCGAGACAGAGCAGCTCGAAGGCGCGCACATGGCCGAGTTGCGGCGGCATCAGCAGCGAGGAGCCCGCCTCGGGGATCAGCCCGAGATCGAGAAAGGGTGTGCGGAACTGGGCCGTCTCGCTCGCATAGGCCAGATCGCAATGCATCAGCATGGTGGTCCCGATGCCGACCGCGAGGCCGTCGACACCCGCCACGATCGGCTTCCGGCTGCCGACCAGCGCCCTCATGAAGACGAAAACCTGCGCGTCCAGCCGGCCGTTCTCCACAGCCGCCATGAAATCCGCGATATCGTTGCCGGCCGTGAAGACGCCCTCGGAGCCGAGAAAGACGTGCACGGCGATGTCGTCGTCGGCGTCCCCCGCCTCGAGCGCGGCGGCGAGCGCCGCGTACATGTCGGCGGTCAGCGCGTTCTTCTTGGCCGGCCGGGTCAGCCGCAGGAGCTGCACGCCGTCAGAGACGCTGATGGCAATGTCACTCATAACCGTCCTGTCCGCTGTGCGAGCCGCAGAACCCGATGGCCGGAACTGCAACATCCGTCAAGCGGCCAAGAATGATCCATGACTTCCCTTTTGGCCAGCGCAAGCGCCCCCATGCCGCACCCGGTTTCACGGTCTTGACCGCAGTAAATCGGTAGCTGACATTTGACTCCGGAGGTGACAATAGTTGAAATTGCAGGAACGGGCCACGTCCAGAGTACGAGGGGGCGCAAGATGCCGAAGAGTGAGAGTTTGTTGTCGCGTTTGGAATTGGTGCATCCGACCGAGCCTCCCGGCAACATCGAGACTAAAGGCGAGACGGAGATCCACGAAAAGTCGGCTCAGGTGCGTGTTTCGATCCGGACCAGCAGGGATACGCACGACGAGCTTCGCCGAATCGCCTACGAATACCGCACAACGATCCAATCGGTTGTGCAAGAGGCAATAGAACACGCGATACGACAGTACCCACGGAAGCGCTAGCTTCATGCTTGGCAAAGTTAATTCGGGGAATCGCGAGCACTGGTTTTGCCCGAGATTGTATCCACTTTTTCGGATTCGATTTAGGGCCTCTTGCGATATCCTCGCCAATGACACAGACAAAGGTCTAGCGCCTGCCATATCTTGCTGACATACTGCGGACCATTGTCTCGTGTTTACTTTGACACGCAAGTTGTCATTGCCATGCGCCCCACAATACTCTAGCACTTGCCGTGGAATTGGAGCGACTAAATTACAGACCTGTGGAAAGCGAGCCAATGAGCGAAGACACTGATAACAGCGCACTCGTCGAACTGACCGCCGATATCGTATCGGCCTATGTCAGCAACAACACTCTGGTTGTCTCCGAACTGCCCGCCCTGATCGAAAGCGTTGGCGATGCGCTTGCGCTCGCCGCGGACAAGGCTTCGAAGCCCCAGAAACCGGAGCTGAAACCGGCAGTTTCGATTAAACGGTCCGTCACTCCGGACCACATCATCTGTCTCGAGGACGGCAAGAAGTTCAAATCACTGAAGCGCCACCTCCGGACCTACTACAACCTGACGCCGGAAGAATATCGCGAGAAATGGGGCCTGCCGCACGACTATCCGATGGTCGCACCGAATTATGCCGCGGCGCGCTCCGAGCTCGCCCGCAAGTTCGGCCTCGGCCAACGGCGACGCAAGCGTTAGCCTTCCTTTTTCGGTCGCTTCGCGCGGCCGAAATCCAGGCTAGAGCACTTCAGGTTTGATCGGACCCGCCCCGCTCCCCCTGCCCAACCATCCGACAGAGATCACCCTTGGGATGGTTGCACAGGGGGAGCGGGGTGGATCCTTCCGATCGAGCCAAACATCTCTAAGCCGAGAGCGCGTCCGACGCCGCCAGCACCGAATCGGCGGCTTCGGTCACGGTCTTGGCCAGGCCCGGCGCGTCGACCGCGTGGTTCTCCGCAAAAAAGCGTGCGATGGCGATCTGATCCGATGCCGCGCCGTTGCCGGCGCGGCTGCGGGCCAGCGCCCCCTTGGCCAGGTAGACGCCGCCTGACGCCAGACCGAAGAGCCGCGTGTAGGGGGTCGCACCCGCAAGCGCGGCCTCGGCGCGCGTCGGCAGCGTCTCCAGCATCCATTCCGTCGCCACCTCGAGCGCATCGACGGCCTCCTCGAGCCGGGCGCCCGCGGCGCCGAAGGCGGGCTCGTTCGAGCCCTTGACGTCGCTCACCGCCGCCTTCAACCCGGCAATGTGACGGCGCACCGTCTCTCCATTCTCCAGCGGCAGCTTGCGGGTCACCAGATCGATGGCCTGGATGCCGTTCGTGCCCTCGTAGATCGGCGTGATCCGGGCGTCGCGATAGTGCTGCGCCGCACCGGTCTC
>JAKSBI010000150.1 GCA_022361215.1 Hyphomicrobiales bacterium
CAGCAGCACCGGCGTCTCCACCGCACGCAAGCCCTCCTCCTGATCGTAGAGCGACGGGCGCTTCACCTGGATCCGGCGCAGGATCTGCGCCGCGGGCCTGGCCGGGTGCTCGGCCAGGCGCTCCACGAAGAGCCGCCAGGCGGGCGGGTCCTTGACCAGGAGCTGGACGCGGGTGGCGCCCAGCCCGAAGGCCTCCGCCGGGATCTCGCCGGCCTCGGCCAAATGGTCGGCCGCCACCAGCACCTCGGCCACGAAGGCCTCGCGCGTCGGTTTGTAGGAGCCCGACCCGCCGCTCGCCACCACGGCCGAGAGCAGGCGCTCCGGGAATTCCAGCGCGAGCTGCAAGGCCGTGTAGGCGCCCATGGAGAGCCCGATCACATGGGCCTTGTCGATGCCGGCGGCATCCATCACGGCGATGGCGTCACGGTTGATGATCGCCTGGTCGTAGGCCTCCGCCGCCTCCGGCGCATCGGAGGGTGGATAGCCACGATTAGCGGCGACGATGCAGCGATGATCGCGCGCGAAGGCGCCGACCTGCGCCTCCCAGCTGCGGTGATCGCCGGCGAACTCGTGCAGGAAGAGCAGCGGCGTCCCCTCCCCGGTCTCCTCGTAGTAGAGCTTGACGCCGTCCACATCGACATGGGGCATGGACATTCCCTCCCAGACTGGCCCAGAGCCCTTCTCTATTTGACGGGGCACATCCACCCCTCTCCCGTCATTCCTGCGAAAGCAGGAATGACGGGAGAGGGGTGGCGTACCATGCAGCCGGCCTCTCGGCCACCCGGCGCAGCATTTGCAAACCTGGCTTGGCCTGCTCCGGGATGCCGGGATCGCGACCCCATCAATCCGGAAAGGCGCTAATTGCGGCTGAAGCGCTTGTATTTGATGCGTTTCGGGACGATGGCGTCGTCGCCGAGGCGGCGCTTCTTGTCGGCCTCGTAGTCGGCGAAATTGCCCTCGAACCACTCCACGTGGCTGTCGCCCTCGAAGGCCAGGATGTGCGTGGCGATGCGGTCGAGGAAGAAGCGGTCGTGGCTGATGATGACGGCGCAGCCGGCGAAGTCCTCCAGCGCCGCCTCGAGCGCCGACAGCGTCTCCACGTCGAGATCGTTGGTGGGCTCGTCGAGCAGCAGCAGGTTGGCGCCGGATTTCAGCATCTTGGCGAGGTGCACGCGGTTGCGCTCGCCGCCCGAGAGCTGGCCCACCTTCTTCTGCTGGTCGGGGCCGCGGAAGTTGAACCAGCTCACATAAGCGCGCGACTGCACCTCCTTGGCTCCCAGCGCGATCATATCGTTGCCGCCGGAGATCTCCTCCCAGACCGTGGCGTCGCCTTCGAGCGCATCGCGGCTCTGGTCCACATAGCCGAGCTCGACCGTGTCGCCGACGCGGATCGCGCCCGTATCGGGCTGCTCTTGCCCCGTGATCATGCGGAAGAGCGTGGTCTTGCCGGCGCCGTTGGGGCCGATGACGCCGACGATGCCGCCGGGAGGCAGCTTGAAGGAGAGGTCCTCCATCAAGAGCCGCTCGCCGAAGCCCTTGGCCAGGCCCTCGGCCTCGATGACCAGATCGCCGAGGCGCGGGCCCGGCGGGATGCGGATCTGCGCCCGGCGCACGTCCTCGCGGCCGGCCTCGGCCAACAGGTCCTCATAGGCCTTGATGCGGGCCTTGGACTTGGCCTGGCGGGCGCGGGGGCTGGCCTGGATCCATTCGAGCTCGCGGGCGAGCGTGCGCTGGCGGGCCTCGTCCTGGGACTTCTCGACCGACAGCCGCTTCTGCTTCTGCTCCAGCCAGGAGGAGTAGTTGCCCTCGTAAGGGATGCCTTGACCCCGGTCGAGCTCGAGCGTCCAACCCGTTATGTCGTCGAGGAAATAGCGGTCGTGGGTGACCATCACGACGGTGCCCTCATAGGCCTGGAGGTGGCCTTGCAGCCAGGCCACGGTCTCGGCGTCGAGATGGTTGGTGGGCTCGTCGAGCAGCAGGATGTCGGGCTTGGCCAAGAGCAGCCGGCAGAGCGCCACCCGGCGGCGCTCGCCGCCGGAGAGCGGGCCGACCTCGGCCTCGCCCGGCGGGCAGCGCAGCGCCTCCAGCGCCATCTCCACCTGGGACTCGAGATCCCAGAGGTTCTGGCCGTCGATCTCGTCCTGGAGCTTGGCCATCTCCTCCGCCGTCTCGTCGGAGTAGTTCATGGCCAGCTCGTTGTAGCGGTCGAGCATGGCCTGCTTCTCGGCCACCCCCTCCATGACGTTGCCCATGACGTCCTTCTCGGGATCGAGATCGGGCTCCTGGGGCAGATAACCGACGGTCACGCCGTCCGCCGCCCAGGCCTCGCCGGTGAACTCGGTCTCCTGGCCCGCCATAATGCGCATCAGCGTCGACTTGCCAGCGCCGTTGATGCCGACGATGCCGATCTTGGCGCCGGGCAGGAATGCCAGGGTGATGTCCTTCAGGACCTGCTTGCCGCCGCCAAAGCTCTTGGAGAGCTTCTGCATGACGAAGACGTATTTGGGTGTGCTCATGCGCCTTGTTCGGTGTTCGAGGGACGGGACCGGAAGCGGTCGACGGACCTTCTAGCCAATCCTCTTGGCGGGCTCAACAACCGGAAAGGGGCGTGGGAGGGCGCACGACGAGATCGACGGCAAGAATGCCGCATGGCTCGGAGGCAAACGGGGTGCCCCGACGATACGGGCCTGCACGGGGAGACAGGCCCGCACCGCCAGCGATCACGGCTCGACCGGGGAGGAACACCGAAGGCAGCGCATGTGTCTGCGCAGTGTCGGCCGGGCCGCGATCAGAACTTCCACTGCTTGAACAGGGGCGCCTTCAGCGACCGGGATTTCGAGCCGGTCCGCTCGACGTCGAGCATCCTTTTCAGCTCCTGGATCTTCTGCGCGTCGCTCAGGCTTCTGTCGCGCTTGATCGCCTCCACCTCCCGCAGAACCGCCTCGGGCTCCGTGGAACTGCCGCTCGCGGCCGGCTCCGCATGAGCGGAGGCGACGAGCGCCAGCGCAGGCAGCGCCGCCACCTGCCGCCGGTCTTCCAGATTGTGGGCGAAGTTCCCGGACCCCATGGCCACGCAGAAGATGATCAGCGTGTTCAGCACGTAGTAGATCGCCTTGCGCAGCCACGACGCCGCGCCCACCAGCACGAGCGCGCCGAACAGCGCGCTGACCGCCAGCCCCGTATAGGCGGGCTGGAGCTCGAAGAAGCGGCAGATCACCGTGGTGATCATCATGGTCAGGCCGCCCGCGAAGCCCGGCGTCAGCATCGAATTGGGATTGAGAAAGTCGTTCAGCGGCTCGGCCGTAGCCGCAGGGCCGCTGCCGGATGCAACATCCGTCATCGTCATCTCCCTGGAGCAAGAGACAAGATTCCAAGTCCTGGCCCCATGTTCCCCCAAAAGAGCCCGGCGTGCGGTGGCCAAAATCACAGCAGGGGCAAAGTAGGCCGCCAGATGAGCGGGATTTTCCGACTGGGGAATGACTGTATTTCTGCTTTCCGGCGCGCCGGGAGCGCGGCGGCCGGAGCCCAGAGGCTCAGCCGAACAGCGCCGGCAGCCGTTCCTTCAGGCGACCCGCCAGCAGGTCCAGCGGGTTCTCGGCCAGCGGGCGCACCTCGTCCAGTGCCTGGCCGAGCGTTTCCGCCGTCAGCTCCGAGAGCGCCAGGAACCGGCACCAGTCGTTGCGCATCATATAGCGCCGGTAGTCCGCCTCCTCCGGCTTGAAGGCATGAGCTTCCGGCGCCACGCCGACCACCGGCAGCCGCGCCGAGACCGCCTCCGAGATCATGGTGCTCGAGTCCTCGGTGCAGAGCACCGCATCGGCCCGCCCGAGGAGCCGCGGCAGGGTCCCCGGCCCCTCGCTGCGGAAATCGATGAAGTCCTCCACGACGCCTGTGTCGCGCGCCAGCTCGCCAAGGGCATCGGCCACCCAGGGCGCGGTGCGGGGCGAGGTGCTGACCAGCCAGCGCATACCCCAGCGCGCCGAAAGCGCGGGCAGGAAGGCGAGCAGCGTCCGCCATTCGTCGTCGCGATACTTGAACAGGCCGGAATCGCCGCCGATCAGCAGGCCGACACGCCCGGGCGGCCGGGCGGCGCTGAACCGGGGCACGGTCTGCGGCCGGTTCAACGCGGCCGGGTCGATGGCGCTCGGCTTCAGCGCCACGATGTGGCGCGGCGTCTCGGCGAAGCGCTCGTAGGAGGTCACCACCAGCGAGAAGCGCTCCGGCGCCAGGCCGCGCAGCGAGCCGCAGAAGATGTTGGCAGCGTCCAGATGTCGCGCCGCCGCGATATTGGCGGCCAGGGTCTCGCCGCCGGCCGAGACCACCAGGTCGGCCGCGGGCAGCCGGCCCGCCCGGACCCCGTAGCCGAGCCCGAGGATCGCAGCGGCCGAGGGCGACGGCCGCCCGGCCCAGGCGCGCAGGAAACGCCCCGGGATCGGCCGGCGCCGCCGGATCGAGCGCCGCTCGCACGCCACCTCGCGGAGCCGGCCCGCCGCCGCAATAACGCCTTCGGCGAGGTGATAATGCCCCGGCCGGTCGTCGGAGAGGTGCAGGATGCGCAGGAGACCCATATGTCGGTGACGGCTGACGTTGGACGGGACCGCCTCATAGCGTGGAGGCCATTGGATGCAAAGGCAATTGTCGAAACGTGTCGGAGACCTCATATAGTCGGCTGGGCGACGTGGTCTTCCAGGGGAACGGTGCCAACCACGGAGGAGACGAAGCGTGACGGAGCGGCACGACCAATCGAGGCAGTTCATCCTGCAGGCCATGGTGTCCATGGCCGAGGCGGACGAGGCCCTGGACGACGCGGAGACGGCGACCATCTGCCGGATCTACGAGCAGGTTACGGCGCAGGCGATCACGGCCGCGGACGTGCGGGAAGAGGCCGAGGGCCGGCGCACCAGCGAGACGCAGCTGGCGACCGAGCTGAAGGCGGCCTGCAGCGAGATCGACAAGGCCACCAAGGAGAACATCATCCGCGCCGCCTATCTGGTGCTGCTCGCCGACGGCCGCATCGCGGCACGCGAGCGCAAGAAGCTCAAGGACTTCGCCGCCGCGCTGAAGATTCCCGAGATCCACTACACCATGATCCTGGAGGACCTGGAGTCCTGGTCGCGCTGACCGGGCCGCACGCCGCCGTCCCGCGCGGCGTGCGGTCCTCACATTCATGCCAGGTTCATCTGCGCCGGGACACTATTGTGATTTGCGGCTGGGGAGCGCGCCAACGTCTCGAACCGGGGAGGCCCTGATGAGACGCCCACTGACCAAGCTCGTTCTGACCCTTGCATTCGTCCTTGCCGGCCTCACGCACGCCCTCGCCGAGAAGCGGGTGGCGCTGGTGATCGGCAATGCCGCATACGAGCACACGTCCGTGCTCAAGACCCCGCTCAACGACACACGCGAGATCGTCGAGGCGCTGAAAGCTCTCGATTTCGAGGTCGTCGAGGGACGCGACCTGGACATCGACGCCATGAAGGAAACCGTCACGTCGTTCCGCAACGCGCTCGACGGTGCCGAGGTGGCCCTGCTCTACTATGCCGGCCACGGCATCCAGGTCGGCGGCAAGAACTATCTGCTGCCGATCTCCGCCAAGCTGGAGAGCGAGCTCGACCTGAGCTTCGGCACGGTGGCGCTGGACAACGTGCTGAAGATCATGTCCGCCGACGACCGCATCGCCCTGGCCTTCCTCGACGCCGCCCATGAGAACCCGATGGCCGTCGCCCTGTCGAAGGCACTGGCGTCCCAGTCGGGCGTGCGCAGCGTCGCTACGCCGCAGGTCGGCAACGGCCTCGCGGCCGTCGAGGCCACGGTCGGCACGCTGGTCAGCTTCTCGATCCGCCCCGGCGAGGTGGCGCCGGACGCCGCGGGACCCGACGGGCCTTACGCCCAGGCCATCGTCAAGCACATCGCGACACCGGGCCAGACCGTCGACGCCATGATGACCAAGGTGCGCGCCGACGTGCTGGCCGCCACCGACGGCCGGCAGCGCACCTGGGAGCATGCCTGGCTCACGGGCCGCTTCTTCTTCAAGAAAGCCGAGCCCGTGGCCGCGACGACCGCGGAGGCGAAAGTCGCCGCCGCCGCGCCGGCCGGCGCCGAAGCCAAAGCGGACCCGCAGCCGAAAGAGACCGCCGGAGCGGCGGGCGACACCGAAGCCACCGTGAAGCTTCAGCTCGAAGCCTACCGGGAGGCCGACAAGATCGGCACCTGCAACGCCTATCGCGCCTTCGCCGAGACCTATCCCGACAGCGCCCAGGCCAAGCTGGCTAGGGACCGTGCGGCCCAGGTCTGCAAGGACGACAACGCGAAGACGGCGAGCGCCGAGACGACGCCCGCAGACACCACCGCCCCGGCCAAGACGGAGACTGCGGCCGCCATTCGCCAGACACGGCAGGTGGTGATCGAGCCGGCCGAAAAGGCCGAGCCGAAGACGGCAGTGATCGTCGCGCCCAAGCCGGAGACGCCCAAGGCCGACAAGGCTGCAAAGGTGGAGGCGAAGCCCGAGACGGAGCAAGCGCCCGCCATCGTCAAGCGCCAGATCGCGGTCGAGCCGCCCAAGACGGACGAGCCGGAAAAGGTCGCGGCCGCCGAGGTCAAGCCCGAGACGACG
>JAKSBI010000699.1 GCA_022361215.1 Hyphomicrobiales bacterium
ATTAGGGACTGTGGACATTCACGTTGCGGATGCTGGTTTTGCGAGATTGGCTCAGCTTTAGGAACGAGGGCGCCGGACATGCCTTGCATATTCAAGCCCGAGTGACGCGGAGATGAGCCAATCTCGCGAAATCCCGAAGGGGACCCGCCAGCACCGCAACGTGAATGTCCACAGACCCTAGCCCCCGAAGCCGAGGCTGCGCAGCCGCATGACCGATCTGATCTTCGCTTTTCTGGACCCGCAATTCGCCCTGATGGTGCTCTCGGCGGTGGCCGCCTTCGCCACTATTGCGACGCTGACCCTGCCGCTGCTCACCGGCGACCGCCTCGGCTCCCGGATGAAATATGTGGCCAGCGAGCGAGAGAAAATGCGTGCCGAGCGCCTGGCACAGCTCCAGGAGGACGAGCGTCAGGGCCGCCTGCGCCAGCAGCCCAAGGGCTTCATGAAGCAGGTGGTGGAGCAGCTCAATCTGCGCCGGCTGCTCGAGACCGACGAGACCCGCGAGCGGCTGAGAATGGCCGGCCTGCGCGGGCAGGCGCCGGTGGTGGCGTTCCTGTTCTTCCGTCTGGCGCTGCCCATCGTCTGCCTGTTCGCCGCGATCGCCTACCTGTTCTTCGTCAAGAGCTACGACCTGCCGCCGCTGATGCGCCTGCTGATTGCGCTCGGCGTGGGCTATTGCGGCTTCTACCTGCCCAACATGTTCGTAGCCAACCTGGTGCAGCGGCGCCAGAAGTCGATCAAGCAGGCCTTTCCCGACGCCCTCGACCTGTTGCTGATCTGCGTGCAGTCCGGCATGTCCATCGAGGCCGCCTTCTCCAAGGTGTCGAAGGAAGTGGGCACCCGCTCGCTCGAGCTTGCCGAGGAGTTCAGCCTGACCACGGCCGAGCTCTCCTATCTGCCTGAGCGCCGCCAGGCCTACGAGAATTTGGGCAAGCGAACCGGCATGCCCGGCGTCAAGGCGGTGGCCACCAGCCTGATCCAGGCCGAGCGCTACGGCACCCCGCTCTCCCAGGCGCTCAGGGTGATGGCCCAGGAGAGCCGCGATCAGCGCATGGCCGAGGCCGAGAAAAAGGCCGCGTCGCTGCCGCCGAAGCTGACCGTGCCGATGATCCTGTTCTTCCTGCCGGTCCTGTTCATCGTCATTCTCGGGCCGGCGGCCATCAAGGTCATGGCGCTCGATTAGGGTCTAATCGATCTGATAGTCCAGCCACTCCGCGACCATCTCCTTCAGGTGGTCGTCGCTGGCGAAGGTCTCGGCGGTGCCCTCGCCGCGATTGCGGCCGAGATCGAGGATATAGACGTAGTCCGAGATCCGCACGCATTGCCGGACGTTCTGGTCGACCAGCACGACCGTGATGCCCCGCTCGGGCAGCGTCTCGATGAAGGCGTAGATCTCGCGCGAGATCTTCGGCGCGATCATCGCGGTGGGCTCGTCGAGCATGATGATCTTGGGCTCGACCACCAGCGCACGGCCGAGCTCCACGAAGCGCTGCTGCCCCCCGGAGAGGCTGCCGGCGAGATCGCCGCGCTTCTCCGCCAGGATCGGGAACTGGGCGTAGACCTTCTCCAGCTCGCGCGCGACCTTGGCCCGGTCGGAGCGGAACGCCCAGCAGCCGGGCCGAAGATTGTCCTCCACGGAGAGATCGTTGAACAGGCTGCGGTTCTGCGGCACGAAGGCCACGCCCTTGGCCATCATCTCGTAGGGCGGGAGCTGCCCGATCTCCTCGCCTTCGAGCGCGATGGTGCCCTGGGTCGGGTGCAGGAAGCCGTACATGGTCTTCAGCGCCGTCGACTTGCCGGCGCCGTTCGGGCCGATGATGCCGGTGATGCAGGTCTCCTTCACGGTCATGGAGAGGCCGTTCAGGATCGAGATGTCGCCGTGATAGGCCGCATGCACGCCCTGCATCTCCAGCACCGTGCGCGCCGAGGCCCATTTGCCGTTCGCGGCCGTCTCTCGGGAGGTCTCGGCCATCTCTATTCCTGCCCCAGATAGGCTTCGATGACCGCCGCGTCGTTGCGGATGTCGTCGACGCCGCCCTCGGCGATGACCTGGCCCTGGTTCAGGACCATGATGCGGTCGGAGAGCTTGTAGATCGACGTCAGGTCGTGGCTCACCAGCAGGAAGGACTTGCCGTCCTCGCGCAGCTCCAGAATACGCTCGATCAGCAGCCGGCAGAGGGCAGGGTTCACGCCCGCGAAGGGCTCGTCCAGCAGGATCAGGTCGGGATCGAACATCATCACCCGCGCCAGCTCCAGGAGCTTCTGCTGCCCGCCGGACAGCTCCTCGCCGTGATTGTATCGCAAGTCGAGCAGGTTCATGCGCTCCAGGAACCGCTCCGCCCGCTCGGTCAGCTCCGTGTCGGAGAGCCGGCTGTCCAGCGACGTCACCAGCAGATTGTCGATCAGGCTCATGCGGTGAAAGATGCGCGGCACCTGGAAGGTGCGCCCGACGCCGAGCTTGGCGATCTCGTGGGGCGTGCGGTGGGTGATGTCGTGCCCGTTGAAGCGCACATGGCCGCCGTCGCTGCGATAGAGCCCGTTGATGCAGTTCATGGCCGTGGTCTTGCCGGCGCCGTTGATGCCGATCATGCCCAGCACCGTGCCGCGTGCGAGGGAAAGGTCGATGCCGTCGACCGCGACCAGGCCGCCGAAGCGCTTGGTCAGGCCCTCCGCGGTCAGGATGGCGTCGCCGCTCATCTAAGCTGCCCCTTGCCGAAGAGCCCTTCCGGCCGCACGAAGATCACCGCCACCAGGATGATGAACCCGACCATCTGCGCCGCCGCCTGCGGCAGCAGCAGGTTGGAGAACTGCTCGACGAAGCCGAAGATGATGCCGGCGAAGAGCGCGCCCACCGGATGCCCGAGCCCGCCGAGCACGATGACGACAAAGCCGATCAGCGCGATGTCCGGCCCGCCATTGGGGTCGATGGAGGGCACCACGAGGGCGAGCAGCACGCCGGTGATGCCCGCCAGGGACGTGGCCAGCCCGAAGGCCATGGCCGAGAGCCGGTGGATGTTGATGCCGACGATCTGCACCGCGTCCCGGTTCATGGTCGCGGCGCGCAGCGCCTTGCCCGGCAGCGTCCGGTAGAAGAACCAGGTCAGCGCGACGATCAGCGCCAGGTTGATCCCGAGCGCCACCAGCCGTGCCGTCGGCACCAGCACGCGCCCGTCGCGCCCGGGCCCGTAAGCGTCCTCGATCTTGAACAGCGTCACGTTGATGGGCTCGAAGCTGAAGTTCATGGGCCGGATATCGGCCTCGAAGATCCAGGTGATGACCGAGACCGCCATCAGCGAGACGCCGAACATCAACAGGAAGGACGAGGTCTCGGGCTCGTCGGACTTGGCGAGCCGGGGGACCAGCAGATAGTAGAGCCCGAGCCCCGCGACGAAGAACGCCACGGCGCAGAGCGGCAGCGCGATCAGCGGATGCACGGCAAAACTGTTCAGGAGCGCGAAGGCGAAGAACGAGCCCGCGATGATGAACTCGCCATGGGCGAAGTTGATCACGCGCAGGACGCCCGCGAGCACGTTGAGCGAGCAGCCGATCAGCGCGTAGACGACGCCGAAGACGATGCCGCCGATGACCGCGTTCCAGAGCAGGACTTCGCTGATCATGGTGCGGCCCCGTTACATGATCAGCCGGCGCGTGCGCGGGAAGCGCTGCATGATGGTGCCGACGATGCCGCGCGGCATGAACAGGATCAGCAGCGCGATGATGAGGCCGAGGAGAAAGTTGTTCAGGATCGGGAACTCGCGCCAGATCAGCTCGTCCACCCAGACCAGAATGACCGTGCCCACCACCGGGCCCGTGACCGTCGCCAGCCCCCCGGCCATGGCGTAGATCACCGTCTTCGCCGTCACCAGCACGTCGAAGGCGGTGATCGGGTCGAGGGCGCCGGTGAACCAGGCCTGCACGCCGCCGCAGAGCGAGGCGAACAGCGCCGACATGAGCCAGGCATAGAGCCGTGAGCGCTGCACGTTGATGCCCATGGCGTCCGCCGCTTCGGCATCGTCGCGGATCGCTTTCAGCGCCTTGCCGAGGCGCGAGCGCGCCAGCCAGGTGACGGTCGTCAGCGACAGCACCAGCACCAGCAGCATGGCGTAGTAGCCTTCGGTGCGCTCGGTCTTGGCGCCGAGGTTCAGCCCATGGCTGCCGCCGGTCAGCTCCTCCGGCGCCAGCCCCATGATGCGCTGCATGATGACGGCGAGCGACAGGCTCACGATGGCGAAATAGATGCCGCCGAGCCGCAGCGTCGGCGCGAAGACCAGCGCCAGCGCCATGCCCGCCAGCCCGGCCAGCGGGATCGCCAGATAGGGCGAGACGTCGTGATTGACCACCAGGATCGCCGTCGCATAGGTGCCGACGCCGTAGAAGGCCACATAGCCGAAGGGCATGTAGCCGGCGAAGCCCGCGATGATGTTGAACGCGGTCGCCATGGTCACCCACAGCATCAGCGAGAAGTAGAGCGACAGGTTGCCGCCGAGCGTGGGCATCGACCCGAACCAGACGACGACGATGGCGATCAGCCCGAACCAGATGGTGTGGCGGATGCGCGAGGCTTGCGCCTCGTCGAGTTGCGTCAGCGAAGACATGGGAGCGGCATGGTCGGAGGTGGCCTCGACGGCAGAGGACGGGAGAGCGGGGCGGGGAGCGAGGCGACGCGGCCGCGCAGGGGCGCTTGGGGCGCCCCATGCGCGGCCTTCGCGCTCGGCGGACCTAGCGCTTGTCGTAGGCCGGGACCGGGAACACCGGCTTGCCGGTGGCGACGCTGGCCGGGAACACGACCTCGAGGCCCTGCTTCTGGTTCTGCATCACCACGAACTCCATCTGGACCTGCTTGCCGTTCTCGATGATCTCGTAGGGGCCGGTCATCACCGTGAGCGTCTTGGAGCGATCCATCGCCGCCTGCTTCAGCTTGGCGGGC
>JAKSBI010000334.1 GCA_022361215.1 Hyphomicrobiales bacterium
ATTAGGGACTGTGGACATTCACGTTGCGGATGCTGGTTTTGCGAGATTGGCTCAGCTTTAGGAACGAGGGCGCCGGACATGCCTTGCATATTCAAGCCCGAGTGACGCGGAGATGAGCCAATCTCGCGAAATCCCGAAGGGACGGGTCGCCTTTGACCGCTGGACGTCGTTGCGAAAAGCTAGAAGTGGAGAGACACTACGTCGCTTTCCGCGCCTAGCCAGCGGTCAAATGCGACCCGCCAGCACCACAACGTAAGTGTCCACAGACCCTAGAGTGCTCGGATCATGAGTGAGGCCGATCCCACCGAAGTCTTCTTCTACCATCTGGAACGGGCGCCGCTCGAGCGCGTGCTGCCGCAGCTTCTGGAAAAGACCCTGGAGCGCGGCTGGCGGGCCGTCGTGCAGGCGTCCACGTCCGAGCGGCTGGAGGCGCTCGATACGCTGCTCTGGACCTATCGCGACGAGTCCTTCCTGCCCCACGGCACGGCCCGGGACGGCGACGCCGCCGAGCAGCCCGTCTTCCTCACCACCACGGACGACAATCCCAACGACGCCAACATCCGCTTTCTCGTGGATGGCGCCGACGCGGGCGACCTCGAAGCGTACGGGCGCGCCATCTATCTGTTCGACGGCCGCGACGAGGAGGCCGTCCAGCGCGCGCGCACACAATGGGCGGCGGCCAAGGACGCCGGTCACGACGTGACCTATTGGCAGCAGAGCGAGAGCGGCGCGTGGGAGAAGAAGGCGTGACCGGGAGCCGGAGCGGTTGCGCCTGCGCACCTGATCATGTTCCTGATCGGCGGCGCCTGGCGCCTCAGCGACGAGCGTCACCGGCTGAGACTGGACCGGCTGCGAAGCGACGAGGACGGTAGCGGCTAGCGGCTGGTGGGCAGCGGCGGACGCCCGCGATGAGCATGCGACCGGACGTCGCTAATCGTCTGTATGCGCAACATCTTCTTGAATGGCGTCGAGACCTGCTGTATGCGGATGCCCGTTGCTTGACTGTTTCCCCGATACCGCACTGAAACCTGATCAATCGGACGCCCATGGCCGGTCTCCTCGACCTCGCAGCACAGAACCTCGTCTCGCCGATGGTTCTGTTCTTTGCGTTGGGCTTGGTGGCGGCACTGGCGCGATCCGACCTGGCGCTGCCGGAAGCGGCCGCCCGCGCCATCGCGCTCTATCTGATGCTGGCGATCGGCTTCAAGGGCGGGGTCGGCGTGGCGGAGCACGGGTTCGGGCTCGACCTGTTTGCCGCGCTCGCGGCCGGCGCGGCCTTGAGCGCGCTGATACCGTTCCTCGCCTTCGCTCTTCTGCAGGCGACGACGCCTCTATCGCGCACCGATGCGGCCGCCGTTGCGGCGCATTACGGGTCGATCTCGATCGTCACCTTCGTTGCCGCGACCCAGGCGCTGACCGTTGCCGGGCTGGATTACGAGGGGTATCTGGTCGCCGTTGCCGCGATCATGGAAACGCCGGCCATCGTCGCCGCCATGTGGCTGGCGCGGCGCGGCGGCGGCAGCGTCGAAACGAGCCCGGCGCTGTTTCGCGAGATCGTGCTGAACGGCGCGGTGGTGGTTCTCGTCGGCGCCTTCGTGATCGGCTGGATCACCGGCAAAGAGGGGATGGCGACCATATCGGCGTTCATCGTGTCGCCCTTCAAGGGCGTGCTTTGCCTGTTCCTGCTGGATATGGGCGTGCTCGCCGGCCGGGGCCTGCGGGACGCCCGGAGCCAGCTCGGCCTGCCGGTGGTGGCCTTCGCGCTCTATATGCCGCTGATCTCCGCTGCACTGGCCGCGCCGCTCGCCTTGGCCGTCGGCCTCTCGCCCGGCGGAACGGCGATCCTGATGACCCTCTCCGCGAGCGCGTCCTACATCGCGGTTCCGGCCGCCATGCGGCTGGCGTTGCCCGAAGCCAGCCCGTCGATCTATCTCACTCTGTCGCTCGGTGTTACCTTCCCGTTCAATCTGACAATTGGAATTCCGCTCTATATCGCGGCGGCGACACTGATGCTTGGAAGTCCATGAAAACGGTTCCCAAGAAGCGCATTGACATCGTCATCGAGGCGCCGGCGCTCGATCGGCTGCTGACGATCCTCGACGACAGCCGGGCATCGGGCTACACGGTGCAGCGGGCCCTGGCCGGTCGCGGTCGCGACGGGAGCTGGAGCGGCAAGGGCCAGGTCGGCGACAGCGGGCGCATGATGTGCGTCTTCTGCGTGGTCGATGCCACGCTGGCGGACGACGTGCTTGAGGCGGTCTACCCGCTGGTCGAGCGGCAGATGGCGATCGTCACCGTGGCCGATGTCCAGGTGGTGCGCGGCGAGCGGTTCTAGACGCACGCGCCGATCGTCGTTTTCAACCGCTTTCGGGGCCGGAGATCGTCGCCCGGTTGGACCGGCGGCCGCCAATCCAGTATGAATGGAGCTGGCTTGGCCGTGAGGCCGGTCGCGAGGACGCAGGACATGACCGACAGCAACCCTTCTCAGCCCATCAAGGTCTTCTGGCAGCCGCATTGAACGAGCTGCCTGAGGGTCAAGGAGTACCTCTCGGTCCGTGAGATCGAGTTCGAATCCATCAACGTCATGGCGGATGCCGACGGGCTGGCCGAGCTGCAGCGGCTCGGCGCGCGCTCGGTGCCGGTGGTTGCCAGGGGCGATGCGTTCGTCTTCGGGCAGGTGATCAAGGACGTCGTCGACTTCCTCGGCCTGGAGGACGACACCGCGCCGGTGCTGTCGCCCGACGAGCTGAAACGGCGCTACGACGGCATTCTGGAAACCGCCATCGGCCTCGTCCGGGTCATGCCGGACGACCGGCTGGAGGACCAGCTTCCGAACCGGCCGCGGTCCTGGCGGGTCCTGATGCACCACGTGTTCCAGATCCCCGTCGCTTTCCTCGACATGGAGGACACCGGCGAGACGCTGACCTACGAGACCATGGTGGCGCCGCCGCCCGACGACATGGCGACGAGCGCGGCCATCGCCGCGTTCGGCGAAGCCGTCCGCGCGCGCTTCAAGGCCTGGGCGGAGCGGACCGGCGGGGAGGACTTCTCCGGCCAGGTGCCGACCTATTTCGGCGGCACGACGCGGCACGAAATGCTGGAGCGGACGGTCTGGCACTCGACCCAGCATGTCCGCCAGGTGGGCTCGCTGCTGGAGCAGGCCGGCGTGACGCCTGCAAGGCGCCTCACCGCCGCCGACATCGAAGGCCTGCCCCTGACCGACAAGATCTGGGACGAGGCACAGGCGTAGCCGCCGACCGGCTGGCCGAGGAAAGGCCGGCAATGACGACGGTTGGGGATGCGCTTCGCCCAAGCCCGGCGGGATCCCGGAGGACCGGGGTTGCCGGATCCATGGCATTGCGGGCACATAA
The DNA here is from genome assembly GCA_022361215.1 of Hyphomicrobiales bacterium. Classification (GTDB taxonomy): domain Bacteria; phylum Pseudomonadota; class Alphaproteobacteria; order Rhizobiales; family Methyloligellaceae; genus JAKSBI01. The sequence continues at coordinate 3,372 of JAKSBI010000334.1, forward strand.
GAGTGATCAGCATGTCGGCCCGGGACAAGACCCGCAGTGGCTCCGGGCGGCAGAAGCGACAGGGGGGATAGAGGGATATGCTGACCATCTACGGCAGGAAAAGCGCTTTCAACGTGCAGAAGACCATGTGGCTCGTCGGCGAGCTCGGCCTTGCGCACGAGCGGATCGAGGTCGGCGGGCCGGCGGGCGGGCTGGACGCGCCGGACTTCCGCAAGATGAACCCGCACGGCCGCATTCCGGTTTTGATCGACGGCGAGACGGTGGTCTGGGAATCGCACACGATCCTGCGCTATCTGGCGGCGCGCTATGGGTCCGGGACGTTTTGGAGCGACGATCCGGCAGAGCGCTCGCAGGCCGAGCGCTGGATGGACTGGGCGCAGACCGCGCTTCAGCCGGATTTCCTGCGCGGCGTCTTCTGGGGCTATTACCGCACACCGGAGCAGGACCGGGACATGGCCGCCGTGCAGCGGATGATCGAGCGCTGCGCGGCGTATGTCCGGCTCTTGGACGAGGTGCTCGCCGGGCGCAGCTACCTTCTGGGGAACGAGCTGAGCCTTGCCGACATCCCGGCCGGCACCAATCTCTACCGCTATTTCAACATCGATATCGATCGGCCCGAGGTGCCGAACGTGGAGCGCTGGTACGCGGCATTGCAGGAGCGCCCCGCCTATCGCGAGCACGTCATGGTGCCCTTCGACGACCTGTTCGCCCGGCCGGCCGGTTAGGGGAGGAGGTTGCGCATGAGCGGACCCGTTCTCATCACCGGCGCGTCGGGGTTCCTGGGCGCCTGGATCATGCGGTGCCTGTCGCGCGAGGGCGTCGGCGTCATCGCCTGCGATCTCAGGCCCGACGAGACGCGGCTTCGGATGGTGATGGAAGACGATGCGCCCGCGAGCGTCACCTGGGTGCCGCTCGACGTCTCCGATACCGACAGCGTCGTCGCCCTGGCCAGGGCGCACGAGCCCGCGGCTATCATCCATCTGGCCGCGCTGCTGATCCCGGTCTGCCGGGACGATCCGCCGACCGCGGTTCGGGTCAACCTGCTCGGCGATGCCAATGTGTTCGAGGCGGCGAGGCAGATCGGCGGCGCTCCTGTCGTCTACACCAGCTCC
>JAKSBI010000555.1 GCA_022361215.1 Hyphomicrobiales bacterium
AAGGCCTTCATTCGTCCTCGTCCTCGCGCCCGATCAGGGCGAGCGCGCGGCCACGCCGGCCGGTGGCGTTGATGTGGTGGACCAGCGCGTCCTCGCGCCCATGGGTGACCCAGATCTCCGGCGCGCCGGTCTCGTCGATGGTCCGGATCAGCTCGTCCCAGTCGGCGTGGTCGGAGATCACCAGCGGCAGCTCGACGCCGCGCTGACGCGCCCGGCCGCGCACGCGCATCCAGCCGGAGGCGAAGGCCGTCACCGGATCGGGCAGGCGGCGCGACCAGCGATCGCGCAGCGCCCCCGGCGGCGCCATCACCAGCTCGCCGGTCAGGTCCTTCGGATCGGCGGTGGTGGCGGGGCGCAGCTCGCCCAGAGAAACGCCCAAGGTTTCATAGAGCTCGCAGAGCGTCTGCAAGGCGCCATGGAGCCAGATCGGCCGGTCGTATCCGGCCTGGCGCAGCAGCCGGAGCAGCCGCTGGCACTTGCCGAGCCCATAGGCGCCGACGAGATGGGCCCTGTCCGGGAAGGTCTCGAGGGAGGCGAGCAGGCGGCCGATCTCGGCCGCGTCGGGGGCGTGCCGGAAGACCGGCAGGCCGAACGTCGCCTCGGTGACGAAGACATCGCAGGGCACCGGCTCGAACGGCGCGCAGGTCGGGTCCGGACGGCGCTTGTAGTCGCCCGAGACCACGGCGCGCTGCCCCTGCCATTCGAGCACCACCTGGGCGCTGCCGAGAATATGCCCCGCCGGCGCCAGCCGGAGGGCGACGCCGTTGATCTCCAGCCGCTCGCCGAGCGTCAGGGCCTGGCGCGCGGCGCCGGCCTGATCGCCGAGGCGGACCTGCATCACCGCCAGGGTCTCGGGCGTGGCCAGCACGCGCGCGTGCCCGGGCCGGGCATGGTCGGAATGGCCATGGGTGATCACCGCCCGCTCGACCGGGCGATGCGGATCGATGTGGAAGCCGCCGGGCGCGCAGTAGAGCCCGCTGGCGTCGACGTGCAGCCAGCTTTCGATCGGCGCGGTCATGGGGCCGGCTCCGGGGCCAATGGCGAGGGCCATGGTTCGGAGGTGTCGGCCTCGGCGCGTCCGGGCACACGCCGATCCCCCTTGTGTCGCGGGGACTGTCCGATCGAACGCATCCCACCACCCTCCGTCAGTCCTGCTTTCGCCCGCCGGTGTCCGGCCCATGCCGAATTCAAGGATACCTCACCTTGATATGCGGCCGGCGCGCTCCCAGATCATTGCTTCCGGCACTCGGCAAGGGGCAGCCGCAAGCCGGTCTCACCATGGCCACACGGCCGGTCACACCTGCGCGATCTGCGCCCGCTGCCCTTTACCGGCCGGATTGCACCACTAAGATGCTGACTCTCGGCTGGAGAGGGGCGTCGGGAGAAGCCCATTCTAGACCTATTGAAACAGAAGGACCGTCGCTACTTCGACGAGAAGGACATCCCGGACGATGTCTGGTCGGTGCTGCGCACGGCCTCGGTGCTCAATGTCGGCGAGTTCCGCGTCTTCCAGCTCGCGCACAAGGAGTGGTACGCGGAGGAGGCCGACGAGAAGACCATCGAGCGCTTCTTCACGCAGTACATGTTCAACGAGATCGTGCCACTCTGGGTCCGGCATTTCTGCCAGAAGGTCTTGCGGCTCGAAGACGAGGGCATGCTCGACCCGGCGGCGCTCGGCATCGTCTCGCCCCAACAGGCTTCGCGGGAGCAGAAGTGGCGGGGCGTCGAGGCCACCTTCTGGATCTTCGGCTCCCTGTTGATCCTGATCTTTATCGCGGAGATTGCGTCGCGTATCTCCGAGCTGGCATGCCGGTTCCCGCCCTGCGGCTGACCCGGGTTGCGCTGCCGCCTTTTCTGATATGTTGAGGACCGTAGCGAGAGAGGCGACGGTCGGCGATGGGCGGCACGTGGGTGGATTGGGTGTTTCTTGCGGTGACGGGCGGCATCGCCGTTCACAGCCTGACCTATAGGGATGCCGACGGCGAGGCGCCCTGGGTCCACTTGCTCTTCGGCAGCATCGCCGCCCTGTTCTTCATGAAGGTGCTGCTGCAGGACATCCTGCAGGTGGTGAAGTTCTAGGGCCTGTGCATGCGCTGCAGGGCGTCGATCTCCGGCACGCGCATCAGGCGCTCGGCCTCCGGTTTCTGCAGTTGCTCGTAGATGTATCTGGCGCGCTTGCGCACGCTGGAGACGTGTTCGCCGCCATAGAGGATCTTGTGAATGACCCCCGGGCCGCTGACCGAGTCCTCGTCAGTCTTGAGGGACTCGACATAGTCGTCGAGCGCTTTCCGGTAGCTCCCCATCCTGTCGTGCACGATGCCGCGATTGGCATGGGCTGCCGCCAGCACACCGCGCCCGGTCGCATCGAGTTGCGAAGGGTTGTTCTTCAGGAACGCGATCAGATCGGTGAGCTCGGCGAGCGCGTTCTGGTAGCGCTCGGTCTGGATGTGGACGAGAGCGCGGCCCATCATCGCGCCCCGATGTTTGGGCGCCAGCTCCAGGGCCTTGTCGTAGTAGGCCATGGCCTCGTCGTAGAGCTTGTCCTCGAGACGCAGCGTGCCGAGCTCGGTCTCCATGTCGCCGGGCGGACGCTCGGCCCACTGCCGCAGAACGTCCGAACCGATCACCATGACGGCCGTGAACAGCGCCATCAGGATAATGAATCTCTTCAGGAGTTTCGGCGACATCGACGGTCTCCGGAACGTGCGGTCGGCACCTCAGCCGGCCTTGAAAAGGTTCAGCGTGTAAAGCACCGAGAACACAGCGCACAGCAGGGCGGAGGTGACGCCGGCGCGGGACTTCAGCCGGTCCTGCTCGGCCTTGTCGATCTCACCCGCCTTCGCCATGGCGCGTCGCACATAGAGCACCCAGATGAGCTGACGGACGGGCCAGAACAACGCGACCGCCAGGACGGCCGCCCAGAGCAGGACATAGTCTTCGGTGAACAGCGCTGCCATGCGGATCGCTTCCGGTCAGCCGCCAACGACGCGGCGCGTGTCTGCCATCAATAAGCCAACGGCCCGGCAAAGGAAAAGAGGGAGCCGAGGCTCCCCCTTTCCCCAGTGTCGCATGTCGGGTGGCGATGCCGCGCTCCCGCTCAGGACCCCGACGTGGCCGCAATGTCGCGGTCGCCGATATCCTCGACAAGAGCCTCGACCTCCCGCTCCGGAACGGTCGACATCTCCATCTTGTAGGCCAGGAACCACATCATGAAGACACCCAGAGCCCACCACAGGATCTGCCAGGCCCAGATCGAGGGCATGCCGAAGATCCAGGTGGATGCATCGTCGGGGTTTCCGAAGATGTAGTTGCCGAGCACCGCACCCGGGCCGATTCCGAAGAAGAGCCACACCAGCGTGATCGCCCAGGCCGCCGGGACGAGCTTGCGCTTGTCCTCCGGCAGCGAGGCATGCTCGCGCAGGAAGGTGTGGAACTTCATCCGATGCTCGGTCGCTTCCCTATTCTGCGTCATCGCCGAGACGACGATGCAGACGCCAAGGTTGAAGATCATGCCCCAGCCGGCCGAGTGGATGGTCCACGGCCAGCGGCCCCAAGGCAACTCCGCCCCGAACAGGGCTGCGATCGAGCCGCCGAACGTCTCCGTAAAGATCACGGCGATCAGACCGGCCGCGAGACCGAGGGTCACGCCGGCGCGGGTGAACCACGGGAACCAGCACACCGACATCAGCGCCGGCCACATCTGGAACCCGAAGGCCACGGCCAGCCCGCCGAGAAGCACCAGCGCATCTTTCGAGAAGGTGGCCACCAGCAGCGCCGCCACCACGATGAAGGCCACGCCCAGACGCCCGAAGAACTTCTGCGTCGTGTGGTCCGCGGCCGGGTTCAGGTAGCGCTTATAGAGGTCGCGCGTCAGCATGGCGCCGGCGGTCGACATATAGGCGGCGCCGGTGGACTGCATGGCCGCCAGCGCACAGACCGCCAGCAGACCGACCAGCCAGGGCGCGACGCTTGCGATCTGGTTGAAGTAGTACGGGACCAGCGAGTCCGGCTTCTTCGAGATCGCCGCGCCGTCGAGCACGTTTGTGATCGCAATCCCGGCCTCGCTCACCGCCGGGTTGGCGCCCAGGAGATGCGCGCCCATGCCCTGGAAGGCGGTGAAGAAGAACAGGATGAAGCCGATGCCGAAGGACGACGCCCAGACCTGCTGTGGCGCGAACGGAGCGGGGCTCCGGTTCGAGAACGCCCACATGGAGAACGCCGGAGCCGAATGAATGCCCATCAGCGCGAACATGTAGGTGAGCACCATGATGCCCGTCCAAAGCCCGCCGATCGGCGTCTGGCCCGCGAACGCGTCCGTCTTCAGTCCGGCGGTGAACTGGATCACGCCCGGGATGGCGAAATAGGCGTTGAAATCGCCGCCGCCCAAGCCCTTGGTGGTCCCCCACTTGCCGATGTCGGAGGCCGCGAGCCTGCCGAACCCTTCGTTCAGCGCGCCCCAGCCTCCGGCAATGTTCAGCGCGATGATGCCGGTGATGATGATGCCTATGGCCAGCAGGATACATTGCAGCGTATCCACATAGGCCACGGCCCTGAGGCCGCCGGACGCCACGTAGATCAGCACGACCGCCGACAGGATCCACATGCCCACGTTGATGGACAGAAGACCGTCGGTGAGCACGTTGAACAGGAAGCCGGACGCGCCGAGCTGGACCCCGAGATAGGGGACCGAGAACAGCATGGCCACGATCACCGTGAGGACGCGGATGGCATCGCCACGGAAATAGTTGGAGAACATCTCGCCCGGCGTCACGAAGCCGAAGCGTTTGCCGATCATCCACTGACGTTTCAGGAACAAAACGCCGGTAAATGG
>JAKSBI010000764.1 GCA_022361215.1 Hyphomicrobiales bacterium
GAGCAGTCCGATATTCTCGATGTTCTCATAGCCCGAAAGGCCGGGACTGAGGCCAATGGACGGGTTGATGACCGAAGCGGTCTTGCCGGTGCGCCGGACGGATCCAGTCTGCGGCTTGTAGATTCCGGCGAGCACCTTCAACAGCGTTGTCTTGCCCGCACCATTATGGCCGACGATGCCGAGGCGATCGCCATCGGTGGCGGAAAGGTCGATCCCGTCCAAGGCACAGACCTCGACGCTGCGCCGTCCGGTGCGGCGGATGAAACCACCCGTGGCGATGTCCTTCACCGTGGTCGTTACCGTTCGGTCTCGCGGGCCAAAAACAGGATAGGCCAGAGACACGTCTTGGAGCTCAACGAGTGCCATCCGCGCTTACAACCAGAAGACGATGCGGTTTTTCGCAAGTGAGAAGGCCGCGATCGCGATCGCAGACCCCGCCACCGTCAAGGCAAGGACAATTGCGACTGACGACACGGATGGCAGGTGACCGAGCAGCGGCTCGCGCATGATTGCCAAGTAGTGCGTGAACGGGTTGTAGGTCGCAATGAACTCGCTGCCCCCAAGAAGCTGCTTCTTCCACAGCACCGGCGTTGCCAGGAACGCAATCAGCATGAGCGGTGAGACAAGCTCGCGCACATCGCGAAAGCGGGCACCGATAACACCGAACAAGAGGATCACCCAAAGACCGTTCAATGCGAAAATCAGGAGGGCCGGCAGGGCGAGCGCCATGTTCCAATTGGGAGCGAGGCCCGCCAGCGCGGCCACAATCACAAACAGAATGAACTTGTAGCAAAGCTCTGCCAGCAAGCGGAACGTGTATCGATAGACCGTAAATGAGACCGGCAGAGACCGTTCTTTGAGAACGCCGGCGCCGCCCAGATAGACCGAAAGGCCGCCAAGCATCGAACCGGATATGAAGAACCAGAGAATCAGCCCGGCGGCGATATACGGATAGCCCTCGGTGGGATCGGTCTTGAGCAGGGCGCCGTATACATATCCCAGCGCTGCGACCTGTATTCCCAGTCCGACGATCGACCAGACCGGCCCAAGCAGCGTTCTGCGAGTCTGGCTTTTCCAGTCCCGCCAAGCGAGCATGCCCCACGTCCGATACAGTTTTGCCCCTTCGAGGAGGTCGTTGAGCGCATGGCGCAGGTTCGCTCCAACGCCCTGGCCTGCAGCGTAGTAATAGGTTTCCGCATCAGACGGTTCCTTTGTCGTCGCCACGAAATTGCTCCTCCATCTTTCGGGGCGCACAACTTGGCGCAGACGTGGCCCCCGCAAGCCAACGTGACAGTCCTTGTCGCGGGAATAAAGCAGGTCCTGCCCTTGTTGTCTCTGTGTCCAAAGCGCTTGTAAAGCCTTGGCCAAAATCGCGACCATCTGCCGGAAAACGTTAGCCCCGCGGCCCGACATCGAGCAGCAGCTTACTCCCAGAATGGGCTCTGCGAAGAAGAACGGGCCTTCGGGTAGCAGGAAAGGCGCTCAGGGGTGCAGGAGACGCTACTCCTTTCCTTGAGCCGTACCCAGATGCGGAGGGCCGGTTCTGCTCGGCGGCTGGCTTGTCGTATCCCCTCCCTCACGGCGAAAACTGTCACGCATCACTTGCAAGATGATACGTTTGAAAAAATCGAAGTCCCGAATCGGATAATAGACAAACGATGCTGCCAAGTGTCTTATGGCCAAAATGGCCTTTCTGTTGCGATATGCAGTCGCCGCAAGCTCAATTTCGAGCGCGGCCAAGAATTTTAGCCGGCTGCCTGACTGAATTAGCCTCTTCTCGCAAAAGTGCTTGTTTCGCAAAATCTCAGTAGAGGCTTTCACAGAGTCATAGGATGGCCAGACATCCGTTCTCGTGTAGATGAAGCTCAGCACATCGTCCAATACAGCCACGCTGGAAAACGCCATGCTTCGCAAGAGCCAGTCCCAATCTTCAAGACGTATTAATGTCTCGTCCATCGGGCCGACAGTCTCGAAGAGCGATCTCTCGGCAATCATGGTCGACCCAGGTGACAGTCGGCAGCCAAACGCCATCTGTTTTTGTGTGATGCGTGCCGGGCTATGTCGGGATTCGACGGTCCTGTCGTAGCGATCTATGAGCTTATAGGCTGTACAGCTCAGTCGAATGTCCGATCCCGCGGTCTCCATGAATTGCAGCTGTCGCTGTAGTTTTTGGGGCAGCCAGACATCATCCGAATCGAGAAATGCGACGTATTTGCCCCTGGCATTACGGATCCCGGTGTTGCGGGCTGCGGCAACTCCACGATTCACCTCATGCCGTATCAGTACCACTCTGGGGTCTTCGAAGCTCTCAATCGCGCCTGCTAAGTCGTCGGTCGAACCGTCGTCAACGATGAGCAGTTCGAATTCGGAAAAAGTCTGGCGCAGGACACTGCGGACGGCGCGGCGCAACAAATCAATGCGGTTGTACACTGGAATAATAGCGCTCACTTTCGGTTGAAGCGCTATCGCAGCATCTGGCTTGCTTATTTTGGGCGGATCAGCGCTCACATCCAATCGCTTTCAAGTACCGTAACGATGCAAATCCAGCGGCTGTATGCCACATTGCTCTCTGGTGACTTCCAGCTTGGAGTTTTCACATGTTGAGGCAATCGCCCCCAAGAATTAAGAAAAATGCTTCTGTGGCAAAGCATGGGCTGTTTCTGGGGCGGGCCCGATGTAAGCAGGCTGGTATCTTAGATCGGCTTGATTTTACAGGCTCTGATGGCCACTGCGTTGTGGCGCTCTTCGACCGTGGTGTGATTATCTCGGATGCGAGCGCACTACTGCTGCGGCACACGGACAAGCCCCATCGGCTTGCTCGGTCGCGCCGCGGCCCCGTAAGCCGCCAGACCCCCAATCCCTCCTTTCAACACTTCAAAAAAATCCCGATGCACTCGGACGCCGCAAAACACTGTTGGCGCCTGCCTCCATCCCGACCGCGACAGACAGCCCGACACGGCCCACCACACAAAACACCATGAGACATCCCGGCTAAGCCAAGATCTGCCAGCCCACGAATGTAGGGACGAGTATCGCGCCCCAAATGCGCCATACCGTCCTGTCGGTTTCGTCGAAAGTGAGGTGCTCGTCCAAGATTTCGAAAAGGTTGTCCTTTTCGGGCACCTCGTCGTCCTGCAGCATGTCAACTCCGTGGAGGTCGGAACCTGAAAGGGCCTGTCCTTGCCCGGCTCATTGGCCGCTTTGGGGCGTGGAATGCCGGAACGGCACTTCGACCGCGGCAGCTCGGACATTGAACAGCTTCACTTGGCAATCAGTACAGCATTGGCCGGGCGCTGTGATGGGAGTTTTGAGAATTGTTAATCTATTCATAGTTGAATTTTACAACTATAGAGTGATTTTCGATTAAATCATAAACAGAGTCAGTCGGTTAACTGCGATGCGGCAAACTGTCACAAAGCCGTCGCCTTGGGATGTTCTGTCTGGGCAGTATGGAAAGATCCCGGCCTATCCGATTGAGGTGCCGTCGGGCGCAAGTGGCCGGTGAGGACGAGACGTCTGGTATGAGGACGTTTACAACAGGTCGGAACCTGGATAGACAAGGGCCGCGCTGGCCTTGAGCTGCCAGTCGACGAAACAGGCGCTTCAATTCAATCCGGGAGCATTTCGATGAGGGCGGCGCTGGTTTGCGGTGCAGGCGGTTTCATTGGGTCTCACCTCGTGAAACGCCTCAAGAAGGAAGGCTTCTGGGTCCGCGGCGTCGACTTGAAATTCCCCGAGTTCTCCGAAACCCATGCCGACGACTTTGTGATCGCGGACCTGCGCGAGCCCGAGAATTGCCGCGACCTGATCGATCGCCGGTTTGACGAAGTCTACCAGCTCGCCGCTGAAATGGGCGGCGCCGGTTTCGTCTTCACGGGCGAAAACGATGCAGATATCATGCACAATTCTGCAATGATCAATCTGAACGTTCTGGAAGCATGTAAGAATCGGAATATCAAGAAAGTCTTCTATTCGTCTTCTGCCTGCATTTACCCGGCGGAGAACCAGTTGGATTCGCAGGCACCGGACACCCGTGAGGATACCGCCTATCCTGCAAATCCAGACAGCGACTATGGTTGGGAGAAGCTGTTCAGCGAGCGCCTCTACGCCGCCTATCGCCGAAACTACGGCATGGAAACGAGAGTTGCGCGATATCACAATACATTCGGGCCCGAGGGCACGTGGACAGGCGGTCGCGAAAAGGCGCCGGCGGCGCTGTGCCGAAAGATTGCAGAGATAGAAGACGGCGGCTCGGTCGAAATCTGGGGGGACGGGGAGCAAACAAGATCCTTCCTGTACATCGACGAATGCCTTGAAGGGACCGTGCGCCTGACGCGTTCGAATTTTGCGGGTCCAGTCAATATCGGCTCCGAGGAAATGGTCTCAATCAATCAGCTCGCGCATTTGATTACGGATATCTCCGGAAAGACCGTGAACTTCCGGCATATCACAGGCCCGGAAGGCGTGCGCGGCCGCAACTCGTACAATGACTTGCTCGAACAGAAGCTGAATTGGCGACCCTCGGCCACGCTCCGCGAAGGGCTGGCAAAAACCTACCCTTGGATCGAGCAGCAAGTCCGGCTGAGCCGAGGGCGCAACCTTCCCGTCTAGCCCGTTTTTCTCCCCCCTGGTGTGGACGTCGCTCGACAGGGGGATCGGCGTTGCAGCCGGTCAGGCTACTGTCCTTGCGCCGCGAGCGCGTCTTTGTGCAGTTGAGCCGACTCCGCACCGAAGCAGCAGAACACGACCCGGTCGAAGTGGTCGTCCGCCCTCGTTTCGTCGAGCACGGTGCGAACGGCGATATGGGCGGCGCGGTCCGCCGGGAAGCCGTAGACGCCCGTCGAGATGGCGGGAAAGGCGACCGTGGTCAGGCCGGTCTCGCGCGCCAGCCGAAGGGCGCTCCGGTAGCAGCTCTCCAGCAACCCGTCCTCGTTGCTCTCGCCGCCGCCCCAGACCGGGCCGACCGTGTGGATGACGTGCCGGGCGGTCAGGTTGTAGCCCTTGGTGATCTTGGCCGCGCCGGTCTCGCAGCCGCCGAGAGTATTGCATTCCTCTTGCAGCTCTGGCCCGGCGGCGCGGTGGATCGCACCGTCCACGCCGCCGCCCCGCCTCAGCGTCGCGTTGGCGGCGTTGACGATGGCATCGACGGCCAATGTGGTGATGTCGGCTTCGACGACCTCGATCTCTGTAGACATCTCCCGATCCTCGGCTGATGGCCTCTGCGGTCAGCATTCCATAGCCGCCGCCGCCGCGGCAAGCGGGCCATTTTCCGCGGCACCCGAATAGGGATAGACTGTCCGCGACATCCCTCGTCCGGCGCTTCGCCAGGCGCCGGGGACCAAGGCAAAGTGATGAAAGCCAATGCTTCCGCGCGCGCAGCGGGCGACGCTGCCGCGGCGCAATCCATGCGCGCCGTCGTCTGCATGCTGGTGGGCGTGGCGCTGCTTTCGCTCAACGACGCGCTGATCAAGTCGCTCTCGATGGGCTATCCGGTGGGCCAGCTCCTGTTCGTCCGCGGGCTCTTCGTGCTGCCGTGGATCTTTCTGCTGGCGCGCCGCGCGGGCGGCCTGCACACGCTGCGCGTCAAGAGCGTCAAGGGGCAGGCGCTGCGCGCGGTCTGCGTCATCGCGTCGGCATTCCTGTTCGTCAACGCGCTCAGATACCTGCCGCTGGCCGACGCCATCGCCGTTACCTTCGCCGGCCCGCTGTTCATCACCGCCATGGCGCCGCTGGTCCTCGGTGAGCACGTCGGCTGGCGGCGCTGGCTCGCGGTGCTGGCGGGCTTTGCGGGCGTGCTGCTCATGGTGCGCCCGGGCGTCGGCGCCATGCAGTGGGCCATATTGCTGCCGCTGGGCGCGACGCTCTTCGGCGGCATGCGCGACCTGATCACCCGCCGCATCTCGCAGACCGAGACGAGCGTGGCCGTCCTGTTCGTCACCACGCTCGTGGTCATGTCGGCCGGGCTGGCCACGGCGCCCTTCGGCTGGGTGCCGGTGCGGGCGGCGGACCTCTGGGTCTTCGCGCTCAGCGGCGTGCTGCTCGCCGGCGCGCACTATCTGATGATCGAGTCCTTCCGCCAGGGCGAGGCGGCGCTGGTGGCGCCGTTCAAATACACCTCCATGATCTGGGCGGTTCTGCTCGGGTTTCTGTTCTTCGGCGACTGGCCCGATGCCTGGACGTTGTTCGGCGCCGTGGTGGTCGTGCTCGCCGGTCTCTACATCATGCGCCGCGAGACCCTGCGACGGCGCGAGGCCTGAGCCGCCTCAGGGTCGCGACGACATGACCGAGAGCTCGTCCGCCACCTCGCCTTCGTGCTTGAGTTGCGTGGGGCCGAGCCAGAGCTGATCCGTCTCTCCCGCGTCGTTCCGGACCCGCCGGACCGGCTCTGCGAAGCTGTTGTAGCCGTCGCATTTGGCGATGCGGCCGGTATCGGGACCGGTCGGCTCGATCTCCGTTGCATCGGCGAACGGCGCCCACATCGCCGGACTGGCAACGAGAATCCGATCTTTGACCGGCACCAGATCGACGACGCCCCAGATGCTCCACCAGCGCCCCTCCCAGTCGGCCGTGGTCTCGGACGGCGCGTCGCGAGACGCGAACGTGCTCAGGATCTGGATCGCGCCCTCGACCCACTGGCCGGACCAGCCGTCGATCGCATTGGTCAGGATGGCGACCGTCAGATCCCGATCCGGAACCATGCTGGTGCGCGAGGTGAAGCCTTGCAGCCCGCCGGTGTGGCCGAACCAGTCCCAGCCGTGCGACGTGCCGGACACGGTGCCCAGGCCGTAATGGCGCTCGATGCTCGTGTTTTCGTTGCGCCAATGCCGGCGGGTCATCTCCCGGCGGCTCTCGACGGAGAGCACGCTGGAGGCGGCCTGCGGGGAGAGTTGCGCGAAGAACCTGGCCAGGTCCTTCGCCGTCGTCACGATGCCGCCCGCGGGCGCGATGGCATCTGTCGCGTAGTCGCCCGGAAGACCCACGCGCCGGCCGAGCAGCAGCTTGCCGCTGTGGCCCGTTGCCACCGGGACGCCGTCCTCGCCCGGCATGTCGATGTCCGTTTCGGTGAGCCCGGCGCCGTCCACGATCTCGCGCTTCAGCCACGCCGCATAGGGCTCTCCGGCTACCGCCTCGATGACCAGCCCCAGAAGCCCGTATCCGTTGTTCGAATACTTGAACCGCGTGTTCGGCGCGACCGGAGGCGGCGCCTGCAGGTCCGCGAGCAGCTCTTCGGTCGTCAGGAAGGGCCGGCGGCCCTGGAACTGCCCCGAGTCTTTACCGTCGCGGCCGAGGCCGGCGCTGTGAGAGAGCAACTGGCCTATGGTCGCTTGCGCGACCTCCGGATGCAGCTCCGGGACAGTGGCTCCGACCGGGTCGTCGAGCTTGAGCTTGCCCGCCTCGCGCAGCTTCAGGATGCCGGCGGCCGTGAAGCTCTTGGTGTGCGACGCCGCCCGCATGCGATGGCGCGGGGTGAGAGCGGTTCCGGTCTCCAGATCGGCGTGCCCGTAGGCGCGCTCGAAGACGATGTCGCCGCCATGCGCCACGGCGATCGTGCAGCCGGGCTGCTCGGACATGCGCATCTGAAACGCGAGCCAGCGATCTATATAGGCGAGTGCCGGACGCAGATACTCTTCCATTGCCGAAATCCTCGAAGTGGATGGGCCGACGTCGCGTTTCGTGCCCGGCCGGCGGCCGAATGCGGCCCGCCGGCACCGCAACGCAAATGTCCATAAGCTCTAAAGCATGTCTCCCGAAAGTGGAGACCGGTTTCGGGAGAAAAGACATTCTTCAACAAAGAGCTAGAGCAATGGCGCGAATCAGAATGATCGCGACAGGCTCTAGGAAGCGAGTTGCAGCGACTCCCGGCTCGATTCGGTCTGGGCCGGCTCGTCCGCCTGCTGGGCCGGGAACGACGCCTCGGCCACCGGGCCGAACTTTGCGATCAGGCGCTTCATGTAGGTCCGGTAGCGGTAATGCGCGACCTCGTGCTTGTGGCGCTGGCTGTCCAGATAGGTCACGCCGTGGCTGACGTCGGGGGTCGTGGTGGCCTTCAGCTTGCGGAACCAGTCGGCCTTCGCCGGGTCGCGCTCCTGGGCGACGATGAAGTTGGCGATCAGCTGGCCCTGATAGTCGGCGAGCTGCCAGAACCCGCCGTCGGCCGGCTGCACCAGCCCGACCGTGAAGAGGGTGTCGAGCCTGCGGTGGAAGATGTGCAGGAAGAGCCGCGAGCCGCCGTCTTCCGTCAGGAAATAGTCGCGGTCCATGAACGGGAAGCTGATGTGGTAGCCGGTGGCGTAGATCACCAGGTCGACCTCCACCTCGCTGCCGTCGGTGAAGCGTACGCGGTCGCCCTTCAGCTCGGCGATCTCCGGCTTCGGCGCGATGCGCCCGTGAGCCAGATGGTCGAGATAGGACGAGGCGGACGTGGGATGCGACTCCATCAGCTTGTGATCGGGCTTCGGCAGGCCGTACTTCTCGTAAGGTCCCACCAGCACATAGAGCGCCCCGGCCCAGAGGCGCCGCAGCAGCGCTCGCGGCAGCGGCCAGCGGCTGGTCAGGTCGATCATCAGGTCGAGCGGCCGCCCGAAGGCGAATTTCGGCAGGAAGTAATAGGTGCGCCGCATGCTGTGCGTGATCTCGCGCGCGCTGAGCGCCGCGTCCGCCGCCAGGTCGCAGCCGGTATTGCCCGCGCCGACCACGAGCACGCGCTTGCCACGGAGCTGATCGCGCTTCTTCACCTGATAGGCGTGGAGAACCTCGCCGGTGAACTCGCCCGGATAGTCGGGCCATTTCGGGTCCCAATGATGTCCGTTGGCGATCACGACCCCGTCGTAGAGGCGCGGCCCGTTCTCGCCCGAGAGCGTCACCTGCCAGCGGCCGTCGACCTCGGCGACCGTCTCCACGCGGGTGTTGAACGTGATGTGGTCGTAGAGGCCGAAATGCCGGGCATAGGCGCGCACATAGTCGAGCGCCTGGCTCCGGCTCAGGAACTGCGGATAGGCCTCCGGCATCGGGAAGTCGGTGTAGCGCGACAGGCGCTTCGATGTGTTCAGATGCGTGGTCTCGTAGACGGCGCGGTCGCAGTCCGGGTTCCAGATGCCGCCGATATCCGCCTCCTGCTCGAAGCAGTCGAACGGAATGCCGCGCTCCTTGAAGTTCTTCACCGCCGCAATGCCGCAGGCACCGGCGCCGATGATGCAGAACCGCTTGGACGATGCGTTGTCGCTCATGATGATCCCCGGCAGACCGACACGAAGGGCGAGTCCGATCGGCTGGCAAAGCCCCGTCACATTTCGTTCGAGTCGAATAGCATATTTTACCTCCTGCGGCAGTCCCCGGCACGGGTGGCCTTCCGTCGCATCGCCCGCCGGCGCGCTGGCCAGAGGTGCACGGGATGGAGTATCTAGGCTCTAAGAGCAGGAAAGCGAATCTCATGGCAGATCTCCGCACAGAACGACGCAAATCCGTTGCCGTCGATGTCGGCGGCGTCACCGTCGGCGGCGACGCGCCCGTGGTCGTGCAGTCCATGACCAACACCGACACGGCCGACGTCGAGGCGACGACGCAGCAGGTGGCGGCGCTCGCCCGCGCCGGCTCGGAGCTGGTGCGCATCACGGTCGACCGCGACGAGGCCGCCGCCGCGGTGCCGCATATCCGCGACAGGCTGCTGGCCATGAGCGTCGAGGTGCCGCTGGTCGGCGATTTTCACTATATCGGCCACAAGCTGCTGGCCGAGCACCCGGCCTGCGCCGAAGCCCTCGACAAATACCGCATCAACCCGGGCAATGTCGGCTTTCGCGACAAGCGGGACCGGCAGTTCAGCGCCATCATCGAGATGGCGCTCAAATATTCGAGGCCCGTGCGCATCGGCGTCAATTGGGGCTCGCTCGATCAGGAGCTGCTCACCCACCTGATGGACGAGAACGCCCGCTCGCCAGCACCCATGGACGCCCAGAGCGTCACGCACGAAGCCATCGTGCAGTCGGCGCTGCTGAGCGCCGCGCGCGCCGAGGAGCTCGGCATGGGGCCCGAGCAGATCATCATCTCGGCCAAGGTCAGTGCCGTTCAGGATCTGATCAGCGTCTACACGGGCCTGGCCGAGCGCTGTTCCTATGCGCTGCATCTGGGCCTGACCGAAGCGGGCATGGGCTCGAAGGGCATCGTCGCCTCCACGGCCGCGCTCGCGGTGCTGCTGCAGCAGGGGATCGGCGACACCATCCGCATCTCGCTGACGCCCGAGCCCGGGGGCGACCGCACCGAGGAGGTGAGGGTCGCGCAGGAGATCCTGCAGAGCATGGACATCCGGGCCTTCGCACCCGTGGTCACCGCCTGCCCCGGCTGCGGGCGCACCACCAGCTCCGTCTTCCAGGAGCTCGCCAAGGACATCCAGGAGCATATCCGGACGAGCATGCCCGAATGGCAGCTCACCTATCCGGGCGTGGAGACGCTGAACGTCGCCGTCATGGGCTGCATCGTGAACGGCCCGGGCGAGAGCAAGCATGCCGATATCGGCATCAGCCTGCCGGGCACGGGCGAGGCGCCGGCGGCGCCGGTGTTCGTCGACGGCAAGAAGACCGTCACCCTGCGCGGCCCCAACATCGCCAACGAGTTCAAGCAGCTGCTCGAAGACTATATCGAGCGCCGCTTCGGCACCGGCGCCGAAGCGGCTCCGGAGCGCGACGCGGTCAGTGCTCCCGGCGGCTGACGAAGCGCGCCGTCTCGATCAGCATGTCCGAGCGCCCGCCGAAGGGGGCGAGGCATGCGATGGCCTGTGCCTCCAGCGCGGCCAGCTCGGCCCGCGCTGTGTCGCGCCCCATGAGGCCCACCAGCGTGGCCTTGCCTGCGGCCGCGTCCTTGCCGGTCGCCTTGCCGACGCGCTCCGGATCGCCCTCGGTATCGAGCAGATCGTCGGCGAGCTGAAAGGCCAGGCCGATGGCGCGCCCGAAGGCCTGCAGCGCCTCGCGCTCCGCCGCCGAGGCCCGGCCGAGAACGGCGCCGGCCTCGCAGGCGAAGAGGATCAGCGCGCCGGTCTTCAGCGCCTGCAGACGTCGGATCTCCGTCTCCGCGAGGGTGCGGCCTTCGGCGGCGAGGTCGAGCGCCTGCCCCCCGGCCATGCCGCGCCAGCCCGCCGCTTCCGCCAGGCGTAGCGTCAGCTCGGCGCGCACCTCGGGCTCGGGGTGGGTCGCCGGCCGTGCCAGGATCTCGAAAGCGAGGGTCAAGAGCCCGTCGCCGGCGAGGATGGCGGTGGCCTCGTCGAAGGCCACATGCACCGTCGGCCGGCCGCGCCGGAGCGCGTCGTCGTCCATGGCCGGCAGGTCGTCATGCACAAGAGAGTAGCAATGCAGGCATTCGAGCGCCGCGGCCGTGTCCAGGGCGTCCTCCGCGGCGACGCCGAACAGGGCGGCGCTCTCGATCACGAGGAAGGGGCGCAGCCGCTTGCCGCCGCCGAGGGCGGCATGGCGCATGGCCTCCGCCAGCCTCGCCTGCGCGCCCGCGGCATCCTCCGGAACGGCCAGATGCGCGTCGAGCCGCCGCTCGACGCGCGCCGCAATGTCCGACAGATGCTTTACGAAGGTCATGGTGTGTCAGAGCGTGTGGAAGGCGCGCCGGCGGCGGACCGGATGGCGCTCAGGCGTTAACGGAAAAGCGGCCCGCGTTGAGCCGGTCATACCACGTTAGGGCCTGACGGGGTACAAAGCCCGGCATGGCACGCTCCAGAAAGGCGAGACGGGGCCGGCGGAAGGTCTATGCGCGGCGCGCCCTCGCGGCCGTCGCCGCGGTGGGGCTGGCCGCGCTTCTGTTGCTGGCCGCGGTGATCGTCGCCTACCGGTTCGTCGCGCCACCCTTCTCGACGCTGATGGTCGCGCAGGCGGTCTCGGGCGGGGAGGTGCGCCAGCGCTGGGTGCCGATCGCGCGCATGTCGCGCCATCTGGTGACCGCCGTGGTGATGAGCGAGGATGCCCGCTTCTGCTCCCATCAGGGCGTCGACTGGGGCGCCATGCGCGAAGCCGTCCAAGAGGCCTGGCGGCGGGGCGAGCCGCCGCGCGGCGCCAGCACGATCCCCATGCAGACGGCGAAGAACCTGTTTCTCTGGCAGGGCCGGAGCTATCTCCGCAAGGCCATGGAGGTGCCGCTGGCCTATGCCATCCGCTTCGGCTGGGGACGGCGCCGGCTGCTCGAGATCTATCTGAACTTCGCCGAATGGGCGCCCGGCGTCTTCGGCGCGGAGGCGGCGGCCCGGCACCACTTCAGGAAAGCCGCCGCGCGGCTCTCGCCCCGCGAGGCCGCGCTGCTTGCCGCGGCGCTGCCCAACCCCTATGTCCGTCGTGCCGGCCGTCCGGGCCCGCTGACGCGGCGGCTGGCGTCGCTCATCGAGACCAGGAAAATGAAAGATTCGTCGCGATTTCTCAGGTGCATCTATCCCGCCACATGACCTAGCGTTTCGTGGCAAATGCCAGTATAAGAGCGGCCCTGGAACGAGGTGGCGCCGGCCGAGAGGGCCGGCAGGATCGTCCGTCCCCAAAAAAGCGCGTCAAACTTGGCCGCAGCTTCGCGTCGTGGACGGCACGCCGATTTGGAGTAAGAGACATGGCTGTACCCAAGAAGAAAGTGTCGCGCATGAAGCGCGGCAACCGCCGCTCGGCCGACGCCCTCAAGCGCCCGGCCTATGTGGAGGACAAGGACAGCGGCGAGCTGCGCCGTCCGCACCATATCGACCTGAAGACGGGCATGTATCGCGGCCGCCAGGTGCTGGAGCCGAAGGACGAGTTTTAGCTCCGTGCCGCGATTTCGACACGGCCGTCGCCTAGGGCCTGTGGTCAGCCACGACGTGAATGTCCACAAGCCCTAGTTTCCGATAGCTCGGGAGGTCCAGATGATTTTGAGTCTGCCTTGGATCGCGCTTTCGCTGATCGCCTACAACGTGATCGTCTTCGTCTTTGGGATGTCCTTCGACGCCGTCCTCCTGCAGCTTCCGATGATCTCCGGATCGCTGTGGACCTTCTTGCTGGGCGACGCGCTGATCACGTTCACGCTGGCGCTTCTCTTCCTCGAAATTCTCAAGGCGACGCGAACCGGAGGCAACTCGCTGGTGGATCACGCCTTGTCGACGGTCGTCTTCATCATCTGCATCATCGAGTTTCTGGTGGTCCCCGAAGCGGCCACGTCCCTGTTCTTCTTCATCACGATTATTGCGCTGATCGACGTGATCGCGGGCTTCTCCGTGACCATCCGGGC
>JAKSBI010000138.1 GCA_022361215.1 Hyphomicrobiales bacterium
CGACGTAGCGCTCGCCGTCCTCCATCATCCTGCCGATGGCGGCCTCGTCGTAGCGCTCGGTGGTCAGGTTGAACTGATTGGTGCGCAGATGCATCTGCGCCACGCGCGGCAGCGTATCCGGGCCGACCTGCGCCACGGTCAACTGCTGTTCGAGCGCGCCCAGATAGTCCTCGAAGCTCTGCGCCGTGGCGCGTGCCGACGTCCGCTTCTTCTCCGCCATGTACATGGCGCTGCGGCGCGCATCCTCGCTCGTCAGCCTGACCGGCCATGTCAACGCAAGCCTGCGCAACCAGCCCGGGCGCTGCGCCGGGTCCGCCGGCAGCTCCGGCACCTGCACCTCCGGACAGAGCCGGCGCATGGCTTCGCGCTCGTGCGGGCTGTCGTCGAGGAACAGCACGCTGTCGAGGCCGAGATTGAGCTCTTCGGCAACGGCCCGAACATTGTGTGGCTTGGGCTCCCAATTGATGCGGGTCGCGACGAAATCGTCGGCATTCAGCACCATGCCGGGATGCTGCTCGAAGGCGGTGATCGCATCCGGGTTGTTCTTGCTCAGAATGGCAAGCACCATGCCCTGGCTCTTCAAACGCAGGCATTCCTCCTGAAGGGCCTTGAAGGCATTGCCGGGGAAATCGTCCCCGCATGCCAGCCGCTCGACGCCGTCCTCGCCGTAGATGCCGCCCCACAGCGTGTTGTCGAGATCGAGCGCGAGCACCTTGGCCACGCCCTTCTTCAGCGTGCGGTAGGCTCCGGCGAAGCCAAGCGCCAGGGCGCGCGTGGCGTCCGGGGAATAGGGCAAGCGCCCGTAGTACCAGAGCTTGGCGTCGGTGCGGCGGCTTGGCGCGATGTCCGCCATGGCCACGTCGGCGTCGACCAGGACGATCTGGGCGTTGCCCGCGGCCAACTCGCTCAGACGCCGATTGACCATCTGAACCGCGCCTGCAAGCCCGCTTTCGTGCTGCCGGTCGATCAGGCCGACCGTCGGCGTCGCAGGCGCCGGCAGCGTGTTCACCAGGACCGGCCGCTCGGCCCTGTCCGCAAATCCGGCGAGTGCCGAGGCGAACATCTCCAGCCGCTCCTGGAAGAGCTCGCTGGCCTGCGACGGCTCCAGCCGCCAGTCCCTCGGGCAGAAGCCGCCGAGATCCATCAGCAGGACATAGGCGTCGCCTGGCTGCTCCACCGGCTGCATCAGCTCCGCGATCACCTGACCGAAGTCCGCTTCCGTAACATCGGCCTTGAAGCCGTGCGACGCGAAGGCCGGGCCCAGGTCCTGCGCCAGGGTGTGCGTGGTCGAGAATCCCGCGATCC
>JAKSBI010000631.1 GCA_022361215.1 Hyphomicrobiales bacterium
CGCTGAAGATCGGCGATCCGCTCGACGAGGCGAGCGACATCGGCGCCATCATCAACGAGAAGCAGTTCACCCGCGTCTGCGGCTATGTGGACGAGGGCCTGCAGCGCGGCGACGCTCGGCTGGTGATGGGCGGCCTGCCGCCCAAGGAGGGGCCGCTTTCGCAGGGCTATTTCGCCCTGCCGACTGTGTTCGCGGACGTCTCCAACGACTGGCGGCTGGCGCGCGAGGAGATCTTCGGGCCGGTGCTCGTGGCCATCCGCTGGACCGACGAGGCGGACGCCATCCGCATGGCCAATGACAGCCATTACGGGCTGGCCGCCTATGTCTGGACCCGCGACATCGGCCGGGCGCTGCGCACGGCCCACGCCATCGAGGCCGGCTGGGTGCAGGTCAATCAGGGCCTCGGCCAGTCGCCGGGCCACTCCTATGGCGGCATCAAGCAGAGCGGCATCGGCCGCGAGTTCTCGCTCGAAGGCATGCTCGACAGCTTCACCCAGAAGAAGAACGTCACGGTCAATCTGGCCACGCCCGACGCGTCCCGCTAGCCATGGCTGTGGCAACGGGAACGGAAGCGGGCGAGGCCTTCGCGGACTACCTGGCGCGGGTGCGGGCCTTCACCCAGGAGGTGCTGCGGCCGCACGAGGCCGCGCTCGAAACCGAGCTTTGCGTGCCCGAGGCCATCGTCGCCGAGATGCGCGAGCTCGGCCTGTTCGCCATCACCCTGCCGCGCGACTGGGGCGGCCTCGGCTGGACCATGGAGGAGCAGGTGTTGCTCACCATGGAGTTCACCCAGGCGAGCGCCGCTTATCGCGCGCGCTTCTCCACCACCATCGGGCTCTGCGCCCAGGTGGTGCTGGACTACGGCACCGAGGCGCAGAAGCAGCGCTACCTGCCGGAGATGGCGTCGGGCCGCATCACCGCCGCCTTCGCGCTCACCGAGGAGGAGGCGGGCTCCGACGCCGGCTCCCTCAAGACGCGGGCGGCGCGGGCCGGCAACGGCTACCGCATCGACGGCTCCAAGCGCTACATAACCAACGCGCCCGACGCCGACCTGTTCGTGGTGATGGCGCGCACCGGCGCTCCGCAAGACGGCCACGCCGGCATCTCGGTCTTCCTCGTGGAGCGCGAGACGCCGGGGGTGAGCGTCGGGGCGCCCGAGGCGCTGATGGGCCAGGCCGGCTCCCGCGTCGCCGAGATCCAGTTCGACGACTGCCGCGTGCCGGGCGACGCGCTCCTCGGGGGCCAGGAGGGCAACGGGCTGAAGATCGCGCTCCGGGGCATCAACCACGCGCGCACGCACGTGGCGGCGACCGCCGTCGGCCAGGCCATCCGGCTGATCGAGGAGATGGTGGCCTACGCCAAGGGCCGCGAGCAGTTCGGCCAGCCCATCGCGGAGTTCCAGGCCGTCCAGACCATGATCGGCGAGAGCCAGGCGGAGCTGAGCGCGGCGCGGGCGCTCACGCTCGACGTGGCGCGCCGGTTCGACGCCGGGCCGGTCCCGTTCACGGAGATCGCCTGCGCCAAGCTGTTCGCCACCGAGATGGTCTGCCGGGTCGCCGACCGCGCGGTGCAGGTGCTCGGCGGCATGGGCTATATGACCAAGCATGCCGTTTCGCGCCTCTATCGCGACGTGCGCCTCCTGCGTATCTACGAGGGCACCTCGCAGATTCACCAGCTCAACATCGCCAGGCGCGTGCTGGCCGAGGGCGGCCCGATCCATGGGTGAGCGGTTGGGTCGGTCTTCAAGCACTCCATATCCGTCATTCCGGAAGCCGCTTTGCCCGAAATCTCCGATTTCGCTGGCAAAGCGAGCTATCCGGGATCCATTGGCGTCCGCGGTTCGGCAAGGACCGAATTTATCTGCCGCAGCCGCCAATGGATCCCGGATCACTGACTTTTCTGGCCAAATCAAAGATTTGGAGAAAAGTCGCGTCCGGGATGACGGAGGGGGTGGGTCGACGGGGCGCCATCCCGGGGCGACTTCGGCGGCGAGAGGCGGTTCGCCATGAGCGAGAGCCTGATCGACCTCACGTCGCTCAGGCCGCTGCTGGAGCCGAGATCGGTCGCGGTGATCGGGGCGTCGGCGACGCCGGGCAAGATCGGTTATGCGTCGGTCGAGAGCCTGCGGGCGCAGGGTTTTGCGGGCGCGGTCTATCCGATCAACCCGAAGGCCGGCGCGGTCTGCGGCTATCCGGCCTTCGCCGACATGGCGACGGTTCCGGGCGAAGTCGATCTGGCGGTGCTCGCCATCCCGGCCAAGGGCGTGGCGGCAGCGCTCGAAAGCTGCGTGGAGAAGGGCGTCGGGGCGGCGGCGATCATCAGCTCGGGCTTCGCCGAGGTCGGGGGCGAGGGGCAGGTGGCGCAGGAGCGACTGACGGAGATCGCGCGCCGAGGGGGCATGCGCGTTCTCGGGCCCAACTGCCTCGGCATTGCCAATCTGAGCGCGGGCCTCGCCGTGACTTTCTCGCCCTTCTTCGCCACGCCCATGGGCGCGGGCGGGCTCGGGCTGGTCAGCCAGTCGGGCGCCTTCGGCGGCTATGTGGCCATGATGGCGCTCGACCGGGGGCTCTCCTTCTCCGCCTGGATCACCACTGGTAACGAGGCCGACGTGGACCTCGCCGACGGCATCGCCTATCTGGCCGGGGACGCGGCCACCCGCGTCATTCTCGTCTACATGGAGGGCGCGCGGAACGGGCCGAAACTGGTCGAGGCGCTGAAGCGCGCCCGGGCGGCGGGCAAGCCGGTGATCGTGCTGAAGGTCGGGCGCACCGAGGTCGGGGCCGAGGCGGCGCGCTCGCACACGGCGGCGCTCGCCGGCAGCGATGCCGTGGCCGACGCGCTCATCCGCCAGCTCGGCGCCTATCGGGCCCGCACCGTCGCGGAGTGGTTCGACCTCGGTTACGCCTACGCCGTCGGCCGGCCGCCGCGCAACCGGAGCATCGGGCTCGTCACCATCTCCGGCGGGGTCGGCATCATGATGGCCGACGAGGCGGTGAGCCATGGGTTGCAGGTCGAGCCGCTGAACGCTGAGGCCCAGGCGAAGATCAACGACCTGGTGCCCTTTGCCAGCCCCCGTAACCCGGTGGATGTGACCGGGCATGTGGTCTTCGACCTCTCGCTCTTCGAGCAGATGGTGGAGATCATGGCCGCGGCCGAGGACTTCGGCAGCCTGATCAATTTCAGCGCCGGCTCCACGCGGACCGACGAGGCGGGCTTTCGCCTGCAAGGCGTCTGGGAGCGGATCCGGCAGGCCTATCCCGACACTTACATCGCCGTCTCCGGTGCTTGCACGCCGAAGGTGCGCAAGGCCTACGAGCGGGCGGGCTGCCTGGTGTTCGAGGCGCCCGACCAGGCCGTGCGCATCGCCGCCGCCATGGCCG
>JAKSBI010000518.1 GCA_022361215.1 Hyphomicrobiales bacterium
CCTTCGCGTGTCCGTCATCGCCGCTTGACCAGGTCGAGCGCGACGGCGATGGCCCGGTCCTTCTGCGGGTCGGCGCCCTGCGCATAGGGGAGCGTGAACGGGACCTCGATGTCCGGCGCCACGCCCACGCCTTCGAGGCGAAGATCGCCGTCGATGTGCACGTCCGCGACCGCCAGATAGAGAAGGCTGCCGTCGTCCATGGCGAAGGGAGAGCCCGCGACGACCGCGCCGGCGGTTCGGGTGCCGACGACGGGGCCGATCCCGTGCTTGCGGAAGCCGTAGGCGAGCAGCTCCTTGCCGCTGCGCGTGGTCTCGTCCACCAGCAGCACCACCGGCTTGCTCCAGCCCGACCCGAAGCTGGAGGGGCGCTCGTCCCGTCCGCTGACCGTCAGGCTCAGGGTCCGGGGCGTGAAGATGTTGAGATAGGAGGGCGACGCCCCGCCCCAGCCTTGCCGCAGATCGAGGACGAGAGCGTCCGCATCCTTCAGCCGGCCGAAGATGAGGGCGTGTTCCAGCGCCCGCTGGTACTTCTCGCCAGCATAGGACCAGACATGCGCGTAGCCGATCCGGCGGCCCTCCCGCTCGACGACCCGGACGCTGGCGTTCAGGGCGTCGACGAACATCTCGGCGCCGTCGAGCTGCCGTGGGCGCACGGTGATCTCCCGGCGGCTCCCTGGATCTTCGGAGCGCTGGATCGTGAGCTTCACGGGCTGACCGGCCTTGCCGGCGAAAGACCGGATGGGGTGGAACGGTTGCCCGCCGCTCCCAAGCAGACGGTCGCCGACGAGTAGCCCCGCCTCCGCCGCGGGACCGCCGTCGAGAACGCCGCTGACGAAGGTCTTGCCGTCGATCTCCTTGGTGAAGAGGCCGATGCCGGTGTATGTCGGCGTGACGTCGGGGCGGATGGCTTTGAGCGTCCGCCTGAGCTCGTGATGCGATGCCAGGAAGACGCCGAGGATCTGGTAATAGGCGGGCTCGTCGGCCGTGAAGAGACGGGTGTGGGAGGTCTTCAGCTCCGCCAGCATCGCGTTGACGACCGCCACGCGCTCCGCCTTCGACGGCGCTTCAGCCGCCCGGGTCTGGTACGTTTTCCGGATTGCCTTCCAGTCGACGCCGTTGAAGTCCGGGTCGAAGAAGCGCTTCTCGACGGTCCGACCGACCTGCTCGAAGAGATCGCGCTCGGGCTTTCCAAGCGCAGAGCCAGTAGGCATGACCGCGCCGCCGAGCGACAGCGCCAGAAGGCTCGCCAGAGCCAACACGGACGAGACAGCCCGTCTCATCAAGTTTCGTCTCTGCATTGCAGTCCTCTCGGTTTGTCGGTGGCTCGCGTCCTCGGATTGGCGCTCAGGTCGCCGTTGCCGCCGCCTGTATGTCATCGCCGGTGCCCTCCAACGATCGCACATATTCGCGCCACAGCGTTTTGTAGACGGAACACGTCTGAAGCAGCTCGTCATGCCGGCCCTGTCCGACCAGGCGGCCTTGGTCGAGCACGAGGATCCGGTCCGCGGTCCGCGTCGCGGCCAGGTGATGGGAGACGAGGATCAGCAGCCGTCCGCGCCCCCACGATGTCAGCCTCTGCTCGAGGCGGACGGCGGCCTCCGCGTCCAGGAAGGCCGTCGGCTCATCGAGGAAGACGATTTGCGGGTCTCTCACGACGGCTCGCGCCACCGACAGCCTTTGGCGCTGGCCGCCGGAGAGGTTCCGGCCGTGCTCCGTCACCTCCGCGTCGAGGCCGCCTGGCATCGCCTCCACGAACGGCAAGGCATCCGCAAAGGCGAGAGCCTCCCGCACCTGCCGC
>JAKSBI010000241.1 GCA_022361215.1 Hyphomicrobiales bacterium
CTAAGCGACCTGCTTCAAGTGCTCCGGCCGGTAGGGCAGGGGCTTGCGGCCCGCGACCGTGATGCGCCGCATCCGGCGCATCTGCGGATAGTAGTCCGCGAGCGCATAGTGCTGGGTCGCGAAATTGTCCCACATGGCGATCGAGCCGGGTTGCCAGCTGAAGCGCAGCTGGAACTCGTGCAGCCGTTGGTGCTCGATCAGCATGGCCATCAGGTGCCGGCTCTCCAGCCGGCTCATGCCGACGATCCGCTTCGTGTGCGTCTCGTTGACCAGCAGGCAGGGCTTGCCGGTCATCGGATGCGCGATCACCACCGGGTGCAGCACGGGCGGATGCGTCTTGCTCAGCTCGACGGCCTTCTCCTGGCCGCCCGCTTCCTCCAGCAGATGGGTGCCGGAATAGGTGTGCAGGATGTCGTGCTCCGCCTGCAGGCCCAGCAGCATCTCCTTGATCGGCTCGGCCAGCGTCTCGTAGGCCAGTTGCTGGTTCAGCCACATGGTGTCGCCGCCCGCCTCGGGCGCTATCTCGCAATAGAGGATGGAGCACAGCGACGGCTTCTCGCGGAAGGTCACGTCCGTGTGCCAGACATTGATCTCCGGCGGCCGCGTCTCGTCGTTCAGGAGAATGGAGATCTCCGGATGCTCCGGATCCGGCCGCAGGATCTCGTGCACCTCGGTCTCCCCGAAATGCCCGGCCAGCGCCATGTGCGCCTCGGGCGTCAGCGCCTGATCGCGGAAGAACAGCACGTGGTGCCGCCAGAGCGCATCGGCGATCTCGCTATAGACCTCGGGCGCTTTCGGCTCGGACAGATCGACGCCCGAGACATGGGCGCCGAGTGCCAGACCGGCGGGGCGGACCTCGATGTGCTTGTAGGTGGCGATGTGTGGAAGGGGGATGCTTTGGTGTCCCGGAACCGGCATTTCAAGACCTCGACTATCGGGCGCGAGCGACTTCGGAGGGTGGCTCTCGCGGTGTCGGCCGCGGCCCGGCTTCGGCCCGGGACCGCCCACCGCAGGGCCTGTCCCACCGTGAATTTCAGCATGTCGCCGCCGCCGGTGTCCAGGGCGGGTGTCCCGGTGGCAGCCTCAGCTATTGATGATGCCGCCGTCCACATTGATCACCTGACCGGTGATGAAGGTCGACAAGGGGCCCAGCAGGAACACGACCACGCCGGCCACTTCTTCGGCGGTACCGAGCCGTTTCAGCGGCGTCTCCGCGATGATCTGGTCCCGCCGGGAGGCGATGATGTGGGCGGGCATGGAGGTGTCGATCACGCCGGGGGCCAGGGCGTTGACCAGCACCCGGGGCCCGAGATTGCGCGCCAGCGCGCGCACGAAGCCGGCGATGCCGCCCTTGGCCATGGAGTAGGCCACATGGTCCAGGCTGCCCCGGCGAAAGGCCAGCGAGCTGGCGAACACCATGCGGGCCGGCACATCGGTGACCAGCCGGCCGGTCGCGGCGCAGACGATGTCGAAGGCGTTCGTCATGTTGGCGGCGATGGTCCGGTCGTAGATCCCGCGCGCCTCGGCCGTCAGCTCGTGGGGCACGAAGATGCCGGCCATGTGCACCAGGCCGTAGATCTCCGTGTCGGCGGCGGCGAGGGCGTGCGCGCAGGCGTCGGGGCTGTCGAGGGACGAGACGACGGCGAGGTGCCCGTCGCCGAGCTCGGCCGTAAGCGCCTGCAGCCCTTCCTCGTTCGGATCGATCAGCAGCAGCCGTGCGCCGCGCTCGGCAAGCATGCGCGCCGTGGCCACCCCGATGTCGCCCGCGGCACCCGTCAGGACCACAAGCCGTCCATCGAATTCGTTGCTCATTGTCTGTTTCCCCCTTCGAGTCTTCTGGTTGGATCGCGAACCGGATCTGTCCGAACGCGACGGACGCGCCGTCGGCGGTCGAGACGATCCGGCAGAGCGGCTGGCCGGCCGCTGCGCTATTGGCGGAGCGCCGCCAGCGCCTCGATCGCCCGTCCGCAGGCGTCCAGGGTGTGCGCCACGTCGCTGTCGTCGTGGGCGGTCGAGACGTAGAACTTGGAGTCGCCCTTCAGCACGCCGTTCTCTTTCAAGATCGCCGTGAAGCGCTTCAGCATGTCCTGGTTGCCGGCGAGGCAGGAGCGGTAGTCGCTGACCTCCTGGTCCGTGAAGACCACGTCGAACATCGGTGGCTCGCCTACCACCTGCGCCGCGAGCCCGGCCTCGTCGAGCAGGCGTCCGATCCCCTCCATCAGGGCCCGGCCGGTGGCGAACAGCCGCTCGTAGGTTTCGGGCCGCCTCAGGATCTCCAGGGTGGCGAGGCCGGCCGTGGCCGCCACCGGGTTGCCGCTGAG
>JAKSBI010000149.1 GCA_022361215.1 Hyphomicrobiales bacterium
CGTTTCGCTCGGCCCGCGTTCGACGGCGCCGTTCTGGGCCGTGGCATGCGCCTTTACCGCCTGCTCCCGCTTCTTGTAGGTCCAGAAGCTGACCGGGATGAAGACGAGATAGAGCAGCGTGCCCACGGTCAGCGTCGTGAACGGATAGGTCACCAGCACCGCAACGAAGAGCGCCGCCAGCACGAACACCGGCGCTACATACTCCCGGTCCACCCGGTTGCCGATCATCTTGCCGGAATAGGTCGGGATGCGGCTCACCATGAGGAACGCGATGCCGAGCGTGTAGGCCAGAATGAGCGGCGTCACGGCCATTACGCCCGGAACGCCGAGGCCGTCCAGATAGAGCGGCAGCATGAGAATGATCGCGCCCGCCGGCGCCGGCACCCCGACGAAATAGTTGGACTTCCAGTCCGGCTGGTCGTCCCCGAGCGAGACGTTGAAGCGCGCCAGACGCAGCGCGGCACAGATCGCGAAGACCAGCACCACGATCCAGCCGAGGCTCTTCTGCCCGCCCAGCGCCCAGGCGAACACCACCACCGCCGGCGCAACCCCGAAATTGATGAAATCCGCCAGCGAGTCGAGCTGCGCGCCGAACTCCGACGTCGCCTTCAGGAGCCGCGCCACCCGTCCGTCGATACCGTCGATGAAGGCCGCGAAGATGATCGCCGCCAGCGCCACGTCCCAGCGATGCTCGATAGCCATGCGGATGGCGGTCAGCCCCGCGCACAGGCCCAGTAACGTGAACATGTTGGGGACCAGGACGCGCACCGGAACCTGGCCTCGCCTGAGCGTCAGCCGGCGCGGACGCTTCTGCGCCTCCTCTGGCTCGAACGGGGGAAACACGTGAGACATGGCGTCCGTCCTATGCGATGCGGACCTGACGCGCGCCTTCGCCGGACTGGAGATCCGCCAGCACCGTCTCGCCGCCAATCGCCCGCTGGCCGGGAGCGACGAGGGCCCCGCGGCCCGGCGGCAGATAGACGTCGACGCGGCTGCCGAAACGGATCAGCCCGAAACGCTCGCCCGCCGCAAGCGTATGCCCCTCGCCGACGAATGTCACGATGCGGCGCGCAACCAGGCCGGCGATCTGCACGACGCCGATGGCCGCCCCGGCCGCCGTCTCGATGACCAGCGCCTTGCGCTCGTTGTCCTCGCTGGCCTTGTCGAGCTCGGCATTGAGGAACAGCCCGGGCACGTAGACGCTCTTCACGATCCGGCCCGCCACCGGCGCCCGGTTGATGTGCACGTCGAACACGGACAGGAAGATGGAGACGCGGGTCCGGGGCTCCGACCCGAGGTTCAGCTCCGACGGCGGCACCACCTCCTCGATGGCGCTGACCCGGCCGTCGGCCGGCGCGACCACCAGCCCGTCGCGCAACGGCGTCGCCCGCGGCGGGTCGCGGAAGAAATAGGCGCACCACCCGGTGGCGATCGCGCCGAGCCAGCCGAGCGGGTCCCAAAGCCAGCCGAGCACGAGCGCGATCAGCGCAAAGGCCGCCACGAACTTGTAGCCGTCCGGGTGCACCGGCACCAGGGCGCCGCGGATGCTGTCGATGATGCTGTGCTGCTCTGACATGTCTCTCCACTTTTTGGGGATGGGGCGCCCATCGTCTTCCGGATTGACCGGGCTATGGCATCTCAGGGACGCAGCAGCCCTGCCTCAATGCCATGACCGCCAAACCGGACAGCATTGAGGCCAAGCCCGGCAATGACACGACCAAGGATCGAACCCGACAGTCTGCCCGAATTTGGTGAACGAACCGCTTCTCATGCCCGAGGAGGCGGCTCAAGTCCAGTGTCCCGGGCACGCTATTTGGCGGGCACCTCGTTCCTGTCCCCCAAGGCGGCCGGAGCCTGGTCGTCCGGCCCCTCGTCCTCTTCAAGCGACTGGCCCAGCCGCCAGCGCGCCGCCTCCGCCTCGCGCTGACGCTGCCAGAGGCCGGCATAGAGCCCGCCCTTGTGCAGAAGCTGGCCGTGCGTGCCGCGCTCCACCACGCGCCCCGCCTCCAGCACCACGATCTCGTCGGCATGCACGACCGTGGACAGACGGTGTGCGATCACCAGGGTCGTGCGGTCCCGGGCGATGCGCTCCAGCGCGCCCTGGATCTCGGTTTCCGTATAGCTGTCGAGCGCCGAGGTCGCCTCGTCGAGCATCAGGATCGGCGGCCCCTTCAGGATGGTGCGGGCGATGGCCACGCGCTGCTTCTCGCCGCCCGAGAGCTTCAGGCCGCGCTCGCCGACCATGGTGTCGTAGCCGTCCGGCAGGGTCTCGATGAAGTCGTGGATCTGGGCCAGCCTGGCCGCCTCCGCGACCTCCGCCTCCGCCGCGTCCGGCCGGCCGTAGCGGATGTTGTAGGCGATGGTGTCGTTGAACAGCACCGTGTCCTGGGGAACCATGCCGATGGCCGCTCTGAGCGACTTCTGGGTGACGCCGGCGATGTCCTGGCCGTCGATCAGCACCCGGCCCGACGCCACGTCGTAGAAACGGAACAGGATGCGCGACACCGTCGACTTGCCGGCGCCTGACGGGCCGACGATGGCCACCATCTTGCCCGCCGGCACCTCGAAGCTCACATCCCTCAGGATCGGCCGCGCCGGATCGTAGGCGAAGGTGACGTTCTCGAAGCGTATGCTGCCGTCCGTCACGGCCAGCGCGGTCGCGTCCGGCCGGTCCACCACCTCCGGCGGCTGCTCCAGAAGCGCGAACATGGCTTCCAGGTCGACCAGGCCCTGCTTCACCTCGCGATAGACCAGGCCCATGAAGTTGAGCGGCTGATAGAGCTGGATCAGCAGGGCATTGATCATCACGAAGTCGCCGAGGGTGAGCGTGCCCTGGACCACGCCCTGCGCCGCCAGCAGCATGCAGCCCGTCAGCCCGACCGTGAACACCACGGCCTGCCCCGAGTTCAGCACGCCCAGGGAGAAGAACGTGCGGATCGCGGCATCCTCGTACTTGGCCATCGAGGCGTCGAAGCGCCGGCTCTCCAGGGTCTCGTTGCCGAAATACTTGACCGTCTCGTAGTTCAGCAGGCTGTCGACGGCCTTGGTGTTGGCCTCCGCGTCCGAGTCGTTCAGTTCCCGCCGGATGGAGAGGCGCCAGTCGCTGGCCTTGACCGTGAACCAGACATAGACCAGCACCGTGCCCCCGACGATCAACACGAAGGTCGGGCCGAAATAGTAGAACAGCAGGATGGCGATGAAGGCGAGCTCGAACGCCGTCGGGAAGGTGTTCAGGATGGTCATCCGGATGATCAGCTCGATGGCCTTGGTGCCCCGCTCGATCACCCGGCTGAGCCCGCCGGTCTTGCGCTCCAGATGGAAGCGCAGCGACAGCCGGTGCAGGTGCCGGAAGGTCTCGTTGGCGAGCTCGCGCACCGCGTGCTGACCGACGGTGGTGAACAGCACGTCGCGGATCTGCGCAAAGACGATCATCAGGATGCGGCCGACGCCGTAGGCCACGATCAGGAAGATCGGCACCGCCACCAGCGCCTCGGGCACCTGGATCGGGTCGCCCGGCGCCGTCTGGCCGGTGAGCTGGTCGACGGCGGTCTTGTAGGCGATGGGCACCAGCACGGTGACCGCCTTCGCCGCGATCAGGGCGACGAAGGCCAGCACTACGCGCAGCTTCAGGTCCGGCCGGCCCTCGCGCCAGACATAGGGCATCAGCCGCCGGATCACCGCCATGTGGCTGGCGCGCGCGGTCAGAACGTCGAAGCTGCTTTGGCCTGTCTTCGGTCGAGCCATGAGATGTCAGCCTTGCGGCCGAGGCAAAGGGCGAACGCCCGTCCCCTGCCCCCACTTCAGGCAGACATAAGGCTCCCGCCCGATAGCGGCAAGCGTTGCCCTACCGGATACGCAGGCGCTGGCGCGGATAGATCAGGTCGGGGTTGCGGATCTGGTGCCTGTTGCGCCGATAGATCGTCGTGTAGCGGGCGCCGCGGCCGTAGTAGCGCCTGGCGATGCGCCAGAGCGAGTCGCCGCGCCGAACGACGACGGACCGGGCTCTGCGCGACCGGCGCTTGCGGGTCGTCCCGCGCGCCTTTTTCGGCGCTGCCTGGGGCCCGGGCTGCGCTGCGCCGGGCGTGGCGGCGGCCACGGCCGTCGTGGGCGTCCCTCCGGCGGCCGGCGATTGGGCGCTGGACCCTGGCGCTGCAAGTCCCGCCTGCGTCTCTCCTTGGCCGGTCTGGGCCTGCGCCTCCGCCAGCGCGGCCGTCGTCAGCCGCTCGAAGGTGACCTCCGCGCGGGCGACCACGCGGCCGCCTCCGGTCACCTGGTCGGCCCGCATGCGATGGGCGCCAGGGCGCAATGCGATGGGGCCGGAGAACACCCAGCGGCCATCCTGCTTGGCGCGCGCCTCGCCCACCGGCTCGTCGTCGATATAGATGAACAGCTTGGCGCCGGCCTTGGCCGAGCCGGTGATGAACACGCGGCTCTCGCCCGAGCCGGTGTCCTCGTAGTCGACGGCCTCGAAGGCCACGCTCGGCTCGGCGTCCGGACGTATGGCCGCGCTGCCGCGCGATGCACCGCCGCCGGTGCGATCCGGCTCGGCGGTCAGAGGCGCGGCGCGGAACGCGCGTGTCTTGATGCGTCCGGCTGGCGCGGCGGACGGGGCTGCCCCCGCAGCCGCTCTCTGCTGCAGGGCCGCCACCCGGTCGGAGCCGGCCTGAGGTGCCGGCCCGCCGGCCTCGGCCGCAGCAAGCGGCCCGTTGCCGCTGGCCGTGCCCGGCCCCGCGATGCCGGAGACGACCGCACCGGGGGCCGACGCCGCCGCGGCTGCCAGGCGGCGGCCGTCGGTGTCAGAGGTTACAGCCTGGCGAGCGCCGGTATCGCCGGTCGCCGCCGCAACCACCTGCCCGGCCCTTGCGGACCGGTCGCCGGCGGCCGTCGATGCCTGCGCCCTGGCGGTCAGGGAGCCGGAGCGGACCACGTCGCGGGGTTGCGCGACGGCCTGCTGGCGTGTCTCGGTGGCGGACGCGATCTGAGGCGCGCGCATAACCCGTGTCGGCCGGCCCGGCGCGGCGAGCGCCACCACGGTCTCCTCGCCGCTCGCGCTGGCGACCGCCACGACGATGGTCTGGTCCGACACCAGGCCGCGCGTGCCGTCCGGCGCATAGGCCTTGAGGCCCAGCGTATGGTCTCCGGACTCCAGCGGTTTCTCCAGAACCACGGCCCACTCGCCGTCGCGGTCGGTGGTCACGGTGGCGAGCCTGCGGCCGTTGGCCTCGATCACCACCTTCCAGCCGGGCTCCGCGCGCCCGGCGATCACGCCTTCGCCGTTCCTGTCGACACGGACCACATCGAAGGACGGCACGGCGACGCCCTTGATCGGCGGCACCGGCGTCGGCATCACGTCGCGATTGCCCGGCGATCTGAGCGCCGGCGCCTGGCCGAGCTGCTGCTCCGCCTGTTTCTTCTTCTCCGCGGCTTCGTCCTTGTCCGAGCACCCCGCAAGCGAGAAGCTCACCAGAGCGACGACGGCGAGGCCCAGCACGCCGAAAACGCTCGCGTCACGCTGATTGCGGTGCATGGTTGTGCTGCCCTTTCTCGGCCTCGTCGAGTTGGTCCGGCCTTCTCAAGCTGGGGAACACGTAGCCGCGATCGAGACTCGCCCCAATCGGAAGTTATCAACGGCACCTTAGCCGCAAGCCGAGGCGCCCGCCAAGGGGCCGACCGCAACGCAGAAACCCGGCAGAACGCACGGATCACGCCATCGGGACTTCTCAATGTGACAAATTTAAGCTACTCGGGCCGGCCGCGCCGGGATTGTCCCACCGGGCCGCCGCTGCTTGACGCTGGTCCCATGTGAAGGCGAGATGCATTAATGAATCGTAAACTCTCGAAGATTTGTGTCTATTGCGGGTCCGGCAAGGGCCGAAATCCACTCTATCAGGAAGCCGCCAACACACTTGGCGAGGCGCTCGCAGAAGCCGGTATCGGCCTGGTCTATGGCGGCGGCAGCCTCGGCCTCATGGGCGAGGTGGCGCGCGCCGTCCTGCGCAGCGGCGGCCATGTCACCGGCATCATTCCGAGCTTTCTCAGCGACAAGGAGCGCATGCTGCGGGACGTGCAGGAGCTGATCGTCACGGACAACATGCACGAGCGCAAGCAGCTCATGTTCGAGAAGGCCGACGCCTTCGTCGCGCTCCCCGGCGGCGTCGGCACGCTGGAGGAGCTGGTGGAGCAGCTCACCTGGTCCCAGCTCGGCCAGCACAGCAAGCCGATCGTGCTCGCCAACATCAACGAGTTCTGGGAGCCGCTGATCGCGCTGTTCGACCGGATGTGGAACGAAACCTTCATCCGCACCGGCCTCGAGCTGCGCCTGAAGGTCGTCGAACGGGCCGAGGACATCGTCCCGGCGGCCGTCCACCTGGCGCATGAGTACGAACGCCTCGCCGACGAAGAGACGATCCCCGCGAAGTTCTGAGCGCGCGACCTGGGCTAAAATTTGAGCCGCACGCCGCCGGAGACGGCATATTGCTCCTGCTCGTCGGAGAACGTGGCGGAGCTGTCCGCATAGGCCATGAAGCGGTCCGAGAAGAACACGTTCAGGCCGGAGCCGAGCGTGATCGTGTCCCGGGCACGCTCCACGCCGGTCACCGTGAAGGTGCCGCCGCCGACATACGTGTTCACCGTCTCGGGCGTGACGTCGCCGAAGAAATGCGTCCAGGCGACGCGCCATTGCGGCACCCAGGTCGCCTTCCGGCCCTTCCAGACCGTCGAGGCGCGCAGGGCCACGATGGTCTCCACGCTGGTGAAATCCTCACCGGTGTTGATCAGGTTGAGCGCGTCCGCGCCGGTCTCGGTGAAGCCGTCCGCGTCGAGATAGCTGTAGCGGCCGGCCAGCGCCGGCTGCACTGCGAAACGGCCCAGCCGCTTCGTGACCCCGACCTCGCCATAGGCCGTGTACCCGTCGCCGCCATAGTCGGAGCGGGCCGTGCGGTTCAGGCCGCCGAAGGCGATCTGGCGCACGCCTTCGAAGTCGTAGTTGGTGTAGCCCGCCATCAGGTTGGCATGAAAGGCGCCGGCGACGAACGCGCCGTAGGCCTGGAGGCTGTAGGTGTCGGAATCGAGCGAGCTGGAGCGGTCGTCCAGCTCGAACTCGGAGCGCCCGGCCCCGCCCGCCACGCCGATGCGCACCCGGCGCGTGACCTGGGAGTCGGCGCCGAAAACGACGCTGTAGCTGGTCTCGTCGGCCTCGGCCGCGTTGCCGTCATTGTCGTAGATGCCGGTGCCGCCGCTGGCGCGGGTCCAGACGTCGAGATTGCGCGTCCGGCGTACCGACGCAGGCGTGTCCTTCAGCGAGCCCTTGGCACCGTCCGATGCGCGCTCGGGAGGGCCGAGCAACATGGCGGTGGCGAACCGGTCGGGCCTCATGGAGACGCCCGCGACCGACAGCGGGCCGATGGTGGTGCGCGGCGCGCCGCCATCCGCCTGCAGGTCCGAGAGCCGGTTGGCGACAAGCCCGGTGATCGCGCCGCCTTGCGTGAGAAAGGTATGGGCGCTCGATGCGTAGACCTCGCCGGAGATGGCGTCGAAGGCGCCGCGGGCGCTGTCGGCGCTCAGCCCGACAATAGTGTTGATCACCGTCTCGCCGTCCGAGCCCGGCGTGATGTCGAGGCCGTCGAGCCCCCCCGCCGCCGCGGTCTGGTTGATGGTCACGGCGACGGACTCGAAGCTGACGCTGTTGCGCGTCAGCGTCAGCACCACGTCGTTGCCGTCGCCGCCGGTGGTCGTCACCGTGGCATCGAGGAACGGCAGCGTGTTGGTGATCGACGCGAACGTGCCCACCACCGGATCGACGCCGTCATTGGCGATGATCGTATAGCTGGTGCTGACCGCATAGGCGCCCGGCTGCTCGATCACCTGCAGGATCGCCCCGGTGATCGAGACCGTGCCGTTGACGATGATCAGGTCCGATTGACCCGCCGCGTTGACCTCGTTCTGCAGAATGGCACCCGGATTGAGGGTGAGATCGCCGTTGAGGGTCAGCGTTCCGATCGAGTTGCCCGGCGCGACGATGCCGCCGGGATTGACGAAGAGCTCGCCGACCGAACCGGTGCCGCCGATCGCCCCGCCGTTCTGCACGACGAAGAACCCGGGCGACGTCCCGTCGACCACCAACGTGCCCCCCAGGACGGTCCAGTCCAGATTGTCGTCGTCGAAGCCGGTCAGCGTCCAGGTGCCGGTGCCGACTTTCTCGAAGTCCTCGAAGCCCTGATACTGCTGCCCGGCGCCGACCTGGGAGACGTCGAACGTCTCAGCGCCCGTGCCGCCGAGACGCAGCGTATCCACGCCGTCATTGGCCGAGACGATCCCGGTGATGGCCGAGCCGGGGCGCAACTCCAGCACGTCGTTGACGACAAGCGTGCTGAACGTGATCGCGCTCAGCCCGCCGGTGATCGTCCCGGCGTTGATCACCGTGGCGGCGCCCGTGTCGAACAGGAGACCTTGTGCGGCGCCGGTAATCTGGCCGCCGGCCTCGTTCGTGACCGTGCCGCCGCCGACGATGCGTATGCCCGCCAAGCCCGCGCCCAGGCCTTGGATGGTGCCGGAGTTGAGGACGCTGCTGCCGGCGTCGTTCAGGAACACGCCGTTGTCGTTCCCGACAACCGTCCCCCGATTCGTCAGCGACCAGACGGCCGTGCCGGCATTGTCGACGATGCCGCTGCCGGCACCGGTATTCACCGCGATCCCGGCCGGCACCTCCACGCTCTGCGCGCCGCCCGCGCCGGGACAGTCCGTGTCGAGGTTGATCGTGGCGACGCTGTTCTGGATGTTGAAGTCCGGCGGAGGCGCGCCATTGGCCACGCATTGCGCCGCGGCCGGGTCCGGCTGCGCGACGGCGAACACGGCAAGCGCCAAAGCGAGCTGGCATGCTCGAAGGACGGCCCCCCGCCTCGACGTCTGTCTCCCGGTCACTGCTGATCCCCTTGGTCTCTTCGCTGTTGCGCATCGACGATGAAACCTGCGGGAATGGTATCGGAGTTTGCAACCCCAAGTGAAGAAAATCCGTCGTCTGACGATTAAGTTAGCGGCACCATGTGGCACCAATGCAACACAATGACCGTGCAGATTGC